>JALSNL010000396.1 GCA_026987055.1 Melioribacteraceae bacterium
TTATTCATTGTATTTAAGATTTCCAAACGTCCAACTTTAGCTTGTTTCAAAGCATTTTCCATAATTTCCAAAGAAAGACCTTGAATTTTTATATCCATTTGGATTGCTGTTATTCCATTTGCGGAACCGGCAACCTTAAAATCCATATCGCCAAGATGATCTTCATTTCCGGAGATATCCGTAAGTATGGAATATTTATCTCCTTCTGTTATAAGTCCCATTGCAATACCTGCAATTGCACATTTGGTTGGAACACCGCCATCCATTAAAGCTAATGAGCCGGCACATACTGTTGCCATAGAAGATGAACCGTTTGATTCCAAAATATCCGAGTGGACTCTTATGGAATATGGGAAAACATCTTCGCCGGGAATAACAAATTTAAGTGCACGTTCGGCTAAATTTCCATGCCCAATTTCTCTTCTACCGGTAAAACCAACTCTACCAACTTCACCAACACTAAACGGAGGGAAATTATAATGTAGAATAAATCGTTTTTTATATTCTTCATCCAAACCGTCAATAATTTGTTCATCCGATTTAGTACCCAAAGTTAAAGTTGTTAAACTTTGAGTTTCACCTCTGGTAAATAATGCAGAGCCATGAGTTCTTGCTAACAAACCGTGTTCTATTGTAATAGGTCTGATTTGTGTTGTAATTCTTCCGTCAAGTCTTTTACCGTTTTCCAGAATTTGTTTACGCATTAATTCTTTTTCAATATCGTGTAAAATTCCTTTAATGGTTGCCTCTTGATCTTCATATTTTTCAGCCAAGGCTTCTAAAACGGAATTATTTAATTCACTATTTTTTTCGGCTCTTTCTTCTTTGCCCATTGTTGTATTTACCAATTCGGCATATTTATCATAAGCTAAGGCAAAAACATCTTTTTTCAATTCTTCATCAATAATAACTTCTTCTACAACATATTTTTCTCTACCGCATTCTTTTCGTAATTCATTTTGAATTTCTACAATTTTTTTAATTTCAACATGAGCTACTTTTAATGCTTCTAGTAAATCCTCTTCACTAGCTTCTTCTGCTTCTCCTTCAACCATAACAATAGAACTTTCAGTTCCGGCAATGGTAAGTTCCAAATCCGATTTTTCAATTTGTTGCCTGGTTGGATTAACTATAAATTTCCCGTCCATTCTGCCAACTCTAACTTGTCCAACCGGTTCTAAAAACGGAATATCGGAGATTGTTAAAGCTGCGGAAGCACCTACTGCAGCAAGTACATCAGGGTCATTTTCTCCATCATAAGAATAAACAGTTGCAATAATTTGTGTTTCATTCTTAAATGTTGATGGAAACAGCGGTCTAATTGGTCTATCGATTAATCTTGAAGAAAGGATTTCTTTTTCTGTTGGTCTGGCTTCTCTTTTGAAAAAACCTCCGGGATATTTTCCGGCGGCAAAAGCTTTTTCTCTATATTCAACAGAAAGCGGGAAAAAATCTATACCCTCTTTAGCTTTTTTAGACATTGTTACAACAACAAATACCATCGTTTCGCCACTAGTAACCATTACTGCTGCGTTAGATTGTTTCGCATACCTTCCGTATTCAATCTTAATCATTTTGCCATCTATTTCTACTTCTTTTGTGTATATCATTCAATTTCCTCTTTATTATTTTCTTATTTTAAGCTCTTTAATTATAGTTCTATATCTTTCAACATCTTTTGCTTTCATGTAATCTAAAAGTCTTCTTCTTTTACCAACCATTTGCATTAAACCTCTTCTGGAAGCATGATCTTTTTTATGTTCGGAAAAATGATTTCTTAAATCGTTAATTCTTGCTGTTAAAATTGCAACTTGAACTTCGGCTTTTCCACTGTTTTGGGAATTACCGCCAAATTTTTCAATAAGTTCTTGTTTCATTTCTTTTGTTACAGACATTATGTTACTCCTTTATTATATTATACGATGTAACCCCAGAAATTACCGGAGTTAATTATTTAAAATTTCTTTAACTTTTTTTATATCTTTTTTTATTTGTGTTATCAGTTCATTTTTAGAATCAAACTTTATTTCGTCTCTTAATCTTTTAACAAACTCTATTGAAATTTCTTTTCCGTAAATATTTTCATTAAAATCAAGAATATGTACTTCGGCAATCGGTTCAATTCTATTGTTAAATGTTGGTCTTAAACCAATATTTAAAATTCCGAAATATTTTTGATTATTCAAATATACCTTTACAAAATATACACCATTTTGCGGCAATAATTTGTTCGGGTCACTCAATTCAATATTAGCTGTAGGAAAACCCAAGGTCCTACCTCTTTTAGAACCTTCTACCACTGTTCCATTTAATTTATAATTTCTTCCTAAAAGTGTATTTGCCAATTCTAAATTTCCGTTTAAAAGTGCATCTCTAATTTTTGTACTGCTTACAACCATACCATTTACTTCTTGAGGATTTACAATTGTAATATCTATATTATTTTCTTTTGCCAATTCCATCAAATTTGTTTTATCTCCGGCTCTATCTTTACCAAATTTATGGTCGTATCCAATTATTATATGTTTTGCTTTGTTTTGTTTTATTATTGTTTCCGTTAAAAATTCTTGATACGTTTTTTTTGAAAATTCCTTTGTAAACTTAATTATATATAATTTATCAACATCCAAGTTTTTTATTAACTCTTTTTTTTCTTCTAATGTTGTTAGAAGAAAAACACCGTTTCCCTTATTTACTACTGTTCTCGGGTGTGGTGAAAAAGTTATAATTACGCTTTCGCATTTTAGTTCTTTTGCTTTTGCTTTCAGTTTTTCAATTATTACTTTGTGCCCTATATGAACACCATCAAAAGTACCAATTGTAACAACACTATCTTTGGCTTTATTATCTTTTTGAGTATCAAAAACAAATTTAGTCATAAAAATTACTGTCTTCCTTTAGCTTTCTTTTTTGCTTGTTGATACTTTTTTTTCTAACTCTTCTATTGTTAGTGCATCTTCTACTTTATAATTGCCTATTTGTGTTCTTCTTAGCTTTGTAAGATATCCGCCACAATTTAGTTTTTGCCCAAAATCATCGGCTATAACACGAATATATGTACCTTTGGAACATTCAATTTTAAAAGAAATATCCGGTAATTTTATTTTAGATATTTCAAAATTATAAATATTTACCGTTCTTGGTTCTCGTTTTATGTCAATACCTTTTCTAGCGTATTTATACAAAGCTTTGCCTTTATGCTTTAGGGCAGAATACATTGGAGGAATTTGTTTAATTTCTCCTAAAAATGTTTTCCTTACTTCTTCAATATCGGGTTCGGTTATATATTCATAACTCTTAATTTCAGTTGGTTCTGTTTCCGAATCCATTGAAGGAGTTCTTTTTCCAACAGTAATTATACCCGTATAAGTTTTAGGCATATCTTGATATTTATATATCTCTTTGGTTTTTTTACCAAGAGCTACAATAAGCAATCCGGTTGCAGCCGGATCTAATGTTCCGGCATGTCCAACTTTTTTTATGTTAAATATTCTTCTAATATTGCTTACAACATTAAAAGAAGTTTTACCTTTTTCTTTATCTATTAATAGTACTCTACCTTCAGATAAATTTGAGAGATTAATATCACTCTTTTTTGTGATTATCATCTTTTATACTCTCAAAAATTTTATCTATTTTTTCTATATAATCAAAAGTATCATCAATAAAAAATTTAAGTTCGGGGGTACTTCTTAAAGTAATTCTATGAGCAAGTTCACTTCTTATAAGACCTTTCATACTTTCGATATGTTCTAAAGCATATTCCCGTTTTTCTTTTTGATAAACTGAAATATACACTTTGGCTATTTTAAGATCAGGGGTAACTTTAACATCTGTAATTGTTACCAATCCTAATTCAGGATCACGAATTTTTTCTAAAAAAATAGCGCCTAATGTTTCTTGAATTAAACTTGCAACTTTTTTTTGTCGTACTGACATTATAACTCTAGTTTCTTTTTAGTTTCAATTATTTCATAAGCCTCAATAACATCGCCTTCTTTTATATCGTTAAAATTAGCAATATTTAACCCGCATTCATAACCGGCATCAACCTCTTTTACATCATCTTTAAATCGTTTCAGCGAAGCTAATTCTCCTTCGTAAATTACTATTCCATTTCTAAACAATCTAATCTTATTATTTCTTGTAATTTTACCATCTTGAACGTAGCAACCGGCAACAGTTCCAACTTTAGGAACTTTAAAAGTTTCTCTAACTTCTACGGTTGCAACAAGTTTTTCACTAAGAACCGGAGCAAGCATTCCTTCAAGAGCAGATTTAATTTCATTAACAACATCGTAAATAATGTTATATAATCTAATATCTACTTTTTCTTTTTCCGCTAATTTACGGGCAGCAAGATGTGGTCTAACATGAAAACCAACAATTATAGCATTTGAAGCGGCAGCAAGAATAACATCACCTTCGGAAATTGCACCAACTCCTTTATGAATTACTTGTACTCTAACTTCATCATTAGAGAGTTTCATTAACGAATCCGATAAAGCTCCAACGGAACCATCAACATCACCTTTTACAATTATCGGAAGATCTTTTATTTCACCTTTACCTATTCTGCTGGCAATTTCATCCAAAGTAACCATATGAACTTGTCTTTGTGTTTGTTCTCTGTGTAACTGCTTACGTTTAGTTGCAACTTCTCTGGCTTCTCTTTCTGATTTAACAACCACAAAAGTATCACCGGCTTGAGGAGCTCCTTCAAAGCCTAGTACAACTGCAGGATATGAAGGACCTGCTTCTTTAATTTTTTTATTTCTTTCGTTAAACATAGCTCTTACTTTACCTTGGAAATCTCCGGCAACAAAAGGATCGCCTATTTTTAAGGTACCTTTCTGAACCAATATTGTTGATGTAATTCCTCGCCCTTTATCAAGTTGTGTTTCAATTACAACTCCCCTTGCTTTTCTATCATAATTTGCTTTCAGTTCAAGCAATTCTGCTTCCAACATAATTTTTTCGAGCAATAAATCAATTCCCAATCCGGTTTTAGCAGATATTTCCACACTTTGGTATTTACCGCCCCAATCTTCAACCAGAACATTTCTATCGGCTAATTGTTGTTTTATTTTATCACTATTAGCCCCGGGTTTATCAATTTTATTTATAGCAATAATTATTGGCACTCCGGCAGCCAGAGAGTGATTAAGAGCTTCAACAGTTTGAGGCATTACAGCATCATCGGCAGCAACAATAAGTACAACTATATCCGTTACACTTGCACCTCTGGCTCTCATAGCGGTAAATGCTTCGTGACCGGGAGTATCAAGAAAGGTAATTAACTTATTATCCTCTAATTGTACTTGGTAAGCACCTATATGTTGTGTAATTCCACCTGATTCACCGGCAACAACATTTTCTTTCCGGATATAATCTAATAACGAAGTTTTACCATGATCTACATGACCCATAATTGTAACAACAGGCGGACGCGGTTTTAATGTTTCTTCAGGATCTTCGGAATCCAGCAATGCTTCGGAAGTGTATTCTTCTTCAAATTCAACTTCAAAACCAAAATCTTCTGCAATTAAAGAAATTGTATCAACATCCAATCTTTGATTTATAGAAACCATTAAACCAAGTAACATACATTTTGAAATAACTTCACTAACGGAAACACCCATTAGATTAGCAAGTTCATTGACAGCAATAAACTCTGTAACTTTAATTTTAGTATTCTTTTCAACTTGCTTTTGTTCTTCAATAGTTTCAAGTATTTCTTTTTTCTCTTTTCTTTTTTTCTTTCTAACGGAAGCTCTTCCTCCAAAACCGGGTTCGGCACCCAACAATGTTCTTTTAATAGTAGCTTCAACTTCTCTTTTATCAATTACAAATTTTTTGCTCTTTTTCTTTTTCTTAGATCTAATTGCTTCTTCGTTTACTTCTATTGCTCTTGATTTATTTTTTGCCTTTAGAACTTTTTTCTTTTTCTTACTTGATGATTCACCACTTTGAGCAGTCCCTTGTGGCGTATCCTTTTTCACATCTTTTTTATTTGATGTTTTAGTTTCTTTTTTCTTAGTATGTTTTTTCTGTTTCTTAAGATCTATTTTTCCAACAATTTTTAAGCCTTTATTGTTTTTTTGAATCTCCAATTCGGCATCAGTTTTGAATATAGTTGGCTCTACCGGTTCCTTTTTATCTTCTATTATTTCCGGTTTTTCAACTTCCTTTATGTTTTCTTCTTCGGGAAAATCTTTAACAGGTTCTTCTTCTATTTTTTCATCAACTTCTTCTACTGCCGGAGCATCATTTCCCTCTATTCTCTCTACCGGTTCTGTTTCCACGTCTTTAGTATCTTCAGTTAGAACTTCTTCAGTTTCATCCTCGCTTACAGGTTCTGTTTCTTCAACTTCTTTCGGTGCTTCTGTTTCAACAGCCTCCGGTTCATTGCCCGTTTCTTCTATTTCTTCTTCTTCTTTGCCTATACTTTTTTGGAATTCAGATATTTTTTTATAGTGCTTTTCAGATTTTTCAATATCTTTTTTAAAATGTCCTTTAACTTCTTCCATCATCTCTTCTGTAAGAGGAGACATATGAGATTTTACTTTATAACCTTTTTCCTTTAATAATTCCAGAATAGATTCCGTAGAAAGATTATACATAGAAGCAAATTTATAAATTCTTATTTTTTTTGTTTTTTTAGCATCCGCCATAATTTATACCGTTAATTTTTATTCTTCTTCTTCAAATTGGCTTTTTATTGTTTCGAAAATTTCTTCTGCCTGTGCTTCATCAAAATCTTCTATTTCTTTTAATTTATCTAATCCGGCAGATAAAACTTCTACTGCTGTATCATATCTGTTATTTATTAAAATATCTACTACATCAGAACCTAATTCTTCTTTTAAGCTAACAAGTTCTATATCCTCTTCGTATTCATCAAATTGTTTTTCTTCACGAATTATATCAATTTGATAACCGGTTAATTTCATTGCCAATCTTATGTTAACACCATTTCTTCCTACTAATAAAGATACTTGATCATTATCTGCAATAACCGTACAAGTTTTTTCTTCTTCATTAATTTCAAGTTGTTTAATTTTAGCAGGAGCAATAGCTCTTTGAATATAAACTACGGGGTCTTCAGCATAATTTATAACATCAATATTTTCGTTACTAAGTTCTCTAACAATAGCATGAATTCTTACACCTTTCATTCCCACACAAGCACCAACGGCATCAATTCTGGGGTCATTAGATTCAACGGAAACTTTTGCTCTTTCGCCCGGTTCTCTTGCAATATCTTTAATTTCAATTATGCCGTCAAAAATTTCCGGAATTTCAATTTCGAACAAACGTTTAAGAAAGATATTATCTGCTCTTGAAATAATAATTACAGGTCCATTCGGTGTTTTTTTAATTTCTTTTATTACCGCTCTAATTGTGTCGCCTTTTCTATATCTTTCTCTCATTATTTGTTCGGATCTTGGTAAAACAAGTTCATGCTTATTATGATTTACCAAAATATCGTTTCTTCTAATTTGATAAATATCACCAACAATAATTTCACCCAGCATTTCGGCATATTCTTTTTGTATAATTTCTTTTTCAACTTCTCTTATTCTTTGATTAAGACTTTGACGGGCAAGATTTATTTGTCGTCTTCCAAAAGAAGATAGATCAATTTTTTCTATATAGTCATCTCCAACTTCAAGTTCTTCGTCATTCCCGCGGGATTCAACCTCTTCAATGCTAATTTGCGTTTTAGGGTCTTCTACTTCTTCAACTATTTCTCTTTCCAGAAATATTTCTATATCACCTTTATCCATATTTACCACTACTTCAAAGTTAGCTTCTTGTCCGTATTGTTTTTTTACAAGAACTCCAAAAACTTCTTCAATAATTCCGCCAAGAACATCTTTATCAAGTCCTTTTTCTCTAACCATATAGGAAAACGATTCAACGATTGAACTATTCATTCTTTTAAGCCTCCATCATCAAAAACTAAATTTTACTTTTGCTTTTTTTATTTTATTAAACTCTATTTCTAATTCTTCTTTCTTATAGATAAATGTTAATTTATTGTCTTTAATATTAATTAACTTTGCTTCTATACTTTGAACTTTTTCTCCGTCATCATAGGAAATTTTTAATTCCCGATTAATGTGTTTATGATATTGCTCTAAATAAATTAAAGCTTTATCAATACCCGGTGATGATACAACCAATCTGTAATCTGTTTCCGAAAATTTTGTTTGTTCCA
>JALSNL010000397.1 GCA_026987055.1 Melioribacteraceae bacterium
GAACCTGATACAAAAATTTCATCCGGTCCTTCAAATGGAACAATTTTATAAAAATCATCATCAACAAGAATTCTACCGTTTACAAAAAGTATATTGTCCGATTTAATATGTGTTACAATTTCATCGGGATAATTCTGTTTAATTAAGCTACGTAAATATCCACGCGTATTTAGTTCCACTCTAATATCCGGATAGTTCCTTCTTATTTTTCTATGTAGCGAAAGAATACCGCATCTTAGATGATAAGCGGGACGGAAATAAGTTAAAGGTTGTAATTGCTTATACTTTTTGTCTTCAAAAATAATTATACTTTTCAAATTAAAACCTCAATTATTTTATTGTAATTGGTTCCCAAGAATCAACATAAGTCCCTTGCAATTTTGAAGCGGCATCTTTATCAACAATAACAAAAGCTTCTTTATGCATTTGAATAATAGAGGCAGGACACATAGCTGTTAAAGGACCTTCAACGGATTGATGAATAGCTTCCGCTTTACCTTTACCACTGGCAACAAGTAATAATTCTTTTGCATCCATTATTGTTCCTACACCCATTGTTATAGCATATTTTGGAACTTCTTCGTTTTTCTTAAAAAATCTTTTATTGTCTTTTCTTGTTGCGGGTGTTAAAGTTTTAATTCTTGTTCTGGAACCGAGTGATGAACCAGGCTCGTTAAATGCAATATGTCCATTTGAACCAATGCCTAAAATTTGTAAATCAATTCCGCCAAAGGATTTTATTCTATCTTCGTACCAATTACAAAATTGGTCAACATCTTTAGCCATACCTTGTGGAACATGGATATAACGAGGGTCCAAATTTACATTTTTAAAAAAGTTTTGTTGCATAAAGTAATGATAACTTTGATCATGTGATGGTGGAATGCCAACATATTCATCCAAATTAAAAGTTGTAACTTTAGAAAAATCCAAACCTTCGTATTTGTGCATTCTACTTAATTCTTTGTATAAACCTAATGGTGTACTACCGGTAGCCAAACCAAGAACTAAATTTGGTTTTTTCTTTAATCTATCGGCAACCAATTTTGCAGCTTCTTTACTAAGCTTTTCATAATCTTTTTTAATAATAACTAACATAGTTCCTCTGAAATTTATTTGTTAAAATTTATTCAATTGCTTTTTTAAGTTTTTTTAATGAAAATAAAACCATCAATGCTGCAAGGGAAGCAAAAAATATTAGCAATAAAAAGAATTGCCATAATTCCCATTGTTGATAAAATCTTCCGACAAATCCGGCTAAGTAATTACCAATGGCTGTTGCTCCAAACCATCCTCCCATTAAAAGTCCTTTCATTTTAGGAGGTGCAACCTTAGAAACAAATGAAAGTCCCATAGGACTTAAATGCAGCTCTGCAATTGTTAAGGTAAAATAAGTTCCTATTAAAAAGAACGGGGATACTGTTATTGAAGATGACGAACCGTTTAAGGAATATACCGGAGCCAATCCGATAGAAGCAACTAACATAATTAAATATGCAATTGCCGTAATTAACATTCCAATCCCAATTTTTGCCGGAGCAGAGGGTTCTTTATTACGTTTATTTAATATGGCAAATATCCCAAGCACTACCGGTGTCATCAAAACAATAAACATAGGATTAAAAACTTGAAATTGTTCCGGTGAAATTGTTCCTGTATCCGGCAAGGTGTTAAGTTTGTAAATTAAAGTAGCCAACCCAATTGCAGCAAATATTCCACCTATAGATTTTGATTTTGGTGTGGCGGATTTTTTTAATGCTGCCGAACCACCAAGTATAATAAATAGTAATGCGTGCAAACCAATTACATCAAAAAGTAGGAAAGTAAATTTCCCAACTACCGGATGTGTATAATCTCTCGCAAATAAAGAAAGGGCAGCTCCATTTTGATGAAAAGCCATCCAGAAAAAAATTACAATCCCGAATATAGTTAGCAAAGCAAAAATTCTACTTCTTTCTTGTTCTTTTGTAAGAACAATATCTTTTTGATTATTAGTAGTATTTTTCGATTGATAATCGCCGTCTTTATAATATTTTTTGAATACTGTAAAAACAATTAGGGAAATAACCATACCGGCAGAAGCTACTGCAAAACCGGCGTTATAACCTTGTGCTAAGGATGCACCGTAATGATTTACAAAAAAGTTTTTTATTGCAACTGCAGCAAAAGGGGCGTAAAATGCTCCTATATTTATTCCCATATAAAAGATATTAAAACCTGAATCTTTCAATGAAGCTTGAGAATGATTATATAAATTTCCAACAAGTACGGAAATATTAGCTTTAAAAAGTCCGTTACCAATTGCAACAACAGCAAGGGCAGTAAACAATAAATATGGATTATGAGTTGGTACAGCCATCATTGCATAACCAATTCCCATAGTTATAGCACCAATTGTTATTGTCTTGCCATAACCTAAAACATTATCGGCCAGCCATCCGCCAATAATTGGAGTAAAATAAACGCCGGCTAAAAATATTCCATATATATTAGTTACAGTTGCTTGATCCCAGCCAAAGCTTTCTTGTAAATAAAAAACAAAAATAGCTAACATAGTATAAAAGCCGAAGCGTTCCCACATCTCAGTAAAAAATAGTACAATTAAACCTTTGGGATGGTTCTTAAACATATTTACTCCTGTTATTTGGTACTAATTTTAATGAATTCCATGCATCATTTTGGATAAAAGCTTACTAAGTAAAAAGAGAATAATTGATGCAATCAATCCCATAGCAACAAATATTGTAAAGAAATCCGAAAGACTATTTATTGAATATCCTAATAAAGATGTTGTTTTACCAGCTTCGGGGTAGAATGTGCTTAATTGTCCCGCTAACCAATTAGCTGCGGCATTAGAACCAAACCAAATTCCCATTAGTATTGAAGAAAATCTAATTGGAGAAAGTTTTGTAACCATTGATAGACCAATTGGCGAAAGAGATAATTCTCCAAAAGTATGTAAAGTGTATGCCCCAACTAACCAAAGCGGGCTTACTTTAACACCTGTATCAGCAATTTTTGAACCCATTACCAGAACAGCAAAACCCATTGACAAAAGAAATAAACCTAAAGCCATTTTAAGAGGAGTGTTTGGTTCTTTATCTATCTTTCCAAGTTTTGTCCAAATCATTGCAAAAATAGGAGCAAACACAATAATAGCAACAGGATTTATAGCTTGGAAAAAACTAGCCGGAATTACATAATTACCTAACCAGCCAATAACTCTGTTTGTTTGTTCTTCTGCAAAAAATGTTAATGATACACCTGCTTGCTCAAAAGCAGCCCAAAAGAAAATAACAAAAAAAGCTAATATAAATATTACTGCAATTCGTTCTTTTTCAATTTTTGTTAATGGTGTATTAGCAGCTTCTTTCTTTTCTTCTGCGGTTTTTTGTTTCGGAACCATTCCAACAGGTTCGCCCGAAGGTGTGACAAGATGTTTATTTTTTCCTATAATGAAAGTTATTAAACCAATTCCCATTCCAATTGCTGCGGAAAGAAAACCATATTTAAAATCTGCCGGATTACCTGTATCGCCTAAACCACCGGCAATAAAAGGAGCAATCAATGCACCAAGGTTAATTCCCATATAAAAAATTGTAAAAGCTGCATCACGTATATTTATTGCTTCGGCAGGATACAAGGAACCAACCATTGTTGAAATATTGGGTTTAAAAAATCCATTCCCAAGTATTAAAAAGAATAAACCAACTATAAACAAAATTTGTTGCATATTAAAAGTAAAAGAAGAAACTACGGTTTGATCTGCTAAAGCAGAATAATAAAAACCACTGGCAGATAAGGTTAATTGACCGACTAACATCATTATTCCGCCTGTTATAATTGATTTCCTATTTCCCCAATATTTATCAGCTACATAACCACCGAGCAATGGTGTTAAATAGACTAACCCTGTATAATATCCATATATAGAAGAAGTAAAAGCTTTATCAAACAATAATGCATTAATCATATAAAGAGTAAGGATTGCACGCATTCCATAATAACTAAACCGTTCCCACATTTCAGTAAAGAATAATACGTACAATCCTTTAGGATGATCTTTAAACATAATAACTCCATTTTAGTAATAGAAAAATATTCTTAATATAAACACTCTCCGTTGTACAATCGAATTATACAAAATTATAAAATAATAAATTATGCAATTAAATCTACATTAAAAAATTATATTGTTGTTAAAAAAATGCATGTTTAATATATTTACATCGATGAATCCTGTAATTAAAAAATTATTATTAGTTTTTATAGCATTGATTACCACTTTAGCAATAGTAACGTTTGTAGTGGATGTTATCGTAATGCCTTGGTATGTTGAAAACGAAGAGGTGGTTGTTCCTGACGTTGTTGGAATAAATAAAAATGATGCAAAAGAGCTTTTAGAAAAATCAAAATTAAATGTTATACTGGAAGGTCCGAAGTTTAATGATCAGATTCCCAAAGATCATGTGGTTTATCAAAAACCCAAATCCGGTTCGGTTGTAAAAAAGGGAAGAAGAGTTTATGTTTATTATAGTGGAGGTAATCACTTAATAAAAATGCCTGTATTAATTGGGAAAACTTTAAGAGATGTAAAAGTAACTCTAAAACGTTTAGGATTTAAATTAAATAAAATTTCCAAAGTTAAATCTGAATATAAAACCGATACAATTATTGATCAAAATCCAAAAGAAGGCACAGAATTACCAAGAGGAAGTAAGGTAAATATAAAGATTAGCATAGGTCCTAATATTGGAATGGTTAGAGTTCCGGATTTATTAGGGCAATCATTAGCCGAAGCAAAACAAACTCTTAAAGAAAATTCACTTTCGGTTGGTAAAATTAATTATCAAAAATCTCCAAATCTTTTACCTAATACGGTTACTGCTCAATTTCCCAGTAAAAATAGGTTGGTTAATGTTGGGTCGGAAGTTGATATATTTGTAACAAAAAGCGAATAATTATGAAACTATTAGCCCCTTCAATTCTTTCCGCAGATTTCAAAAATTTAGAACAACAAATTAGAGCCGTAGAAATTGGCGGAGCAGATATTATTCACTGTGATATTATGGACGGACAGTTTGTGCCGAATATTACTTTTGGTCCTATTATAGTGAAGGCTGCAAATGAAATTACATCTTTACCAATTGATGTTCACTTGATGATAAAAACACCTGAGCAAAGAATAAAGGATTTTGTAAATGCCGGAGCAAATTATATCACTGTGCATTACGAAGAAGTTGTACATCTTGATAGAGTATTAAACCAAATTAAAGAAAGCGGACTAAAAGCAGGTGTTGTGTTAAATCCGGCTACTCCTGTGGATTTACTAGAACCAATATTGCCATTGCTTGATATAGTTTTAATTATGTCTGTAAATCCCGGTTTTGGCGGACAATCTTTTTTGAATTATACTCTAAAAAAAATTGAATGGTTAAATAAATATAGAACTGAAAACAAACTAACTTATCAAATAGAAATTGATGGAGGTATTAATAAAGATACAATTGTTAGTGCTTCCGATGCCGGATGCGATATATTTGTTGCCGGTTCGGCAATATTTAAAAATGAAAATATAACTGCTGCAACAACAGAATTGAAAAATTTAATTATTTAGAAGGATTTCTTTAATTATGGATTATGCATTTACCGGAGCAAAAATTATAACTCCGTTTAAAATTGTTAAGAATGGTATTTTAACTACAAAAGGTAATAAAATATATCAAATAGGAACGAAGGATAATATTAAATTATCTTCAAAAATCAAAATTGTTGATGTAAAAGGCAAGTATATTACTCCTGGCTTTATAGACTTATTAGTTCACGGTGGCGCCGGTGGTTATGGTTTTTCTGACGAATCCGATAAAAGCATTAAGAAAATCAGTCAGTATTTTTTGGAGCATGGCTCAACTTCATTATTAGCAAGTCTTCACGCAAAACCCAAAGAGAGATTACTGGATGATTTAAGACGTGTTTCAAGGTATATTAAAAATAATCCCCAATCAAATATTGTTGGAATACACATGGAAGGTCCTTACCTAAATTCAACTTTGAAAGGTGCAATGAATGAAGAATATTTATGGAAACCAACCGTAAAATCATTTAGGGAAATGTGGGAAGCTTCCGATAAGCAAATTAAAATGATGACAATTGCGCCTGAATTAGACGGAGCATTGGATGTTATCAGAGAAGCTTCATATTGCGGAGTAGTTTGTTCAATAGGACATTCAACAGCCACTTACGAACAAGTAGATCTTGCAATTGATAGGGGAGCTGCTCATATTACTCACATGTTTAATGCAATGCCGCCAATTAACCATCGTAAACCTGGTGTTGCTGTTGCTGCAATGTTAAGGGACGAATTAAAAGTGGAACTAATTGCTGATACTTATCACGTACATCCTGCTACTATGGAATTTTTAATTAAAGCAAAATCACCAAAGGGAATAATTTTAATTACCGATTCTATTAGAGTCGGCGGCATGCACGAAGGTGAAGAAACTCAATTTTCAGATCAAAAAGTTACACTTAAAGGTAATAAAGCGGTAATGGATGACGGAACTATTGCCGGGAGCACATTAACGTTAAACAAAGCAGTTAAAAATCTTGTAAAAACTACGGGAACTAAATTGAAAGATGCCGTTAGAATGGCAACTGTTAATCCGGCAAAAGTTATTGGTAGTAAAAAAGGAATTTTAACAAGTGGCAAACCGGCCGATTTTGTTGTTTTAGATAAGAAATTTAATGTGGAAATGACTATAATGAACGGAGTAATTCGTTATAATAAGAATAAATAAATTTAAATATGTTTGATTATTTCGATAATGTTATTAAATCAACATCTCCGTTAATTATGGGAATTGTTAATGTAACGCCGGATTCTTTTTCCGATGGCGGCAAGTATTTGAATATTGATGCGGCTGTTAATCATGCAATAAATTTAATAGAAAACGGAGCAGATATAATTGATATCGGCGGTGAATCTACAAGACCGGGAGCAGAATCTGTAACTATTGAAGAAGAAATACAAAGAGTTATTCCGGTTATTGAAAAATTGCTTAGTTTAAGTCCCAAAGCTGTTATCTCTATTGATACAACAAAATCCGAGGTTGCTGAAAAAGCTTTGGAAAGCGGTGCTCTTATTGTTAATGATATTAGCGGTGGAACTTTTGACAAAAATATTTTTTCTGTTACTAAAAAGTATGACGCAATTTTAGTTTTAATGCATATAAAGGGCAAACCTGAAACTATGCAAGATGCTCCGTATTATGACAATGTAGTTTTGGAAGTAAAAGACTTTTTACTGAAACAAATTAAAATTGCTAATGATTATGGAATTCAAAAAATTATAATTGATCCGGGCATTGGATTCGGTAAGAAAGTATTTGAAAATTATGAATTATTAAAAAATCTTAAAGAGTTTTATAATCTTAAATATCCTGTTTTAATTGGTGTATCCCGTAAATCTTTAATCGGGAAAGCATTAAATTTAGATATTCATGATAGAGAAAATGCCACCACAATTATGGAAATGTTTGCAATACAAAACGGAGCAAAAATTATAAGGACTCATAATGTTAAAAACACAAGAGAAATTATACAATTATTATCATTTATAAATAACCCGAAACAATTACTATATGTTTGAACTTTTTAAAATAGGCTTTTTACCTTTTACTTTTCTGGATTTAATAGATATTGCGTTAGTTTCTATTATTCTCTACAAATTATATAAAATAATCAAGGGAACAATAGCTGCTCAAATATTTATAGGTTTAGTGATTATATTAGTGCTGTCATTTGTGGCACAGGCTATAAATTTACGGGCATTAGGTTGGTTGTTAAATCTTGTAACGGATATTTGGGTTATAGCATTTATTGTTTTATTCCAGCCGGAAATCAGAAGGTTATTAGTAATTTTAGGTAAAAGTCCGTTATTTAACTTTTTTGTTAAAAGTGATGATAAAACCGTTGCCGATATAATTTCGGAAGCAGCTTTTGAAATGGCACAACATCAGCATGGTGCTTTAATGGTTTACTTAAAATCAACCGGATTAAAAAGTGTTGTAGAAAGCGGGGAAGTGTTGAATGCAAAGTTAAACAAAAACTTATTACGTTCTATTTTTTTC
>JALSNL010000398.1 GCA_026987055.1 Melioribacteraceae bacterium
GTAAAATAGCGTTTTAGTATTCTGCTATTTGTATTATCCGCAGACCGAAAAATCTGTGATACTTTTACTTCGTAAATTATATTTTCCATAAATGCCATCTCTCCGGTAGTAGATCATTTGTTACAACAGCAGAGATGCCATCTTATACTTTTAAAAATCATTCAAATACAATCATCCAATCAAAACATTCATTCATTTTTTTACTCCAAACCTTCCCACTTAAAAAGTGGTTTTTTATCTTTTAAAATAAATTTCGGTTCGGAAAAAGGAGCTAATCTTTCTAAAAAATCTATTACAGCTAAAATAGGAGCTCCGTAAAAAAATTTTACATTTCTTTTAAAAGTCCATAAATGTTCCGAATAAGAATAAAGACGATATGGTGTATCACCAATATTATCCCCGTCTCTATCAAAACCTTGATAATCATCAAAATAATTATTTATCCATTTATTTCTACTTGCAGTTGTACCGTTTACAGTAACTTGCTCTAAATTATCATGGAAATAATTATGTTTAATTAGATTGCCTTCTTGATTACTATGAAACTGTATTGCATTACCGCAAAAAGCGATTTCATTATTTACTATTGTATTAATCTTTGTGGGAACAAACGGAGAAACATCAATGTGAATGCCAACTGCGGAATAAATAAATCTATTGTTTAAAATTTGGTTAGATGATGTTTCTTTCATTCCCAAACACATACCGCTTACTCCGTTGGATTGCATAATTGTATTACCAACCATAATTGTTTCTTCGCTGTACATTAAAAATATACCAACAGAGTTATTATAAAATTCATTATTTAATATTTTATTACTATGAGAATACATAAAATGAATGCTATATCTGTTTCCTACTCCTTTATTGTTTTCAAATAAATTTTCAGCGGAATACCAAACAACCATATCTCTAACATCGTGCCAATAACACCCTTTTACAGTATTATATTTTGAATACCAAAAATGAATTGCATCCCCTTTAAATGCCAAATTATTTTCCGTTCTAGAAGATATTTCGCAATGTAAAACTTTATTGTGGTTGGATTTTTGTACATCCAAACCAAAAAGGCATTCCTCTATTCTACAATTTTCTACAACATTATAGTTCCCTCTAATTGAAACTCCGCAATCAATTCTATTATGTGATTTACCGGTATTAATAATTTTTAAATTCCTTAAACGAACGCTATCCGCTTTAATAAAGAATACCGATGTTTTGAACATACCGGAAACAACTACTTTCCCTTTTCCGTCTAAAACAATATTGTTCTTTTTAATTGTTACAGGACCGGAATAAAACCCGGGTTTTAGTACAATTGAATCACCCGGAGAAGCATTATCAATAATAGATTGTAAGGGAATTGCATTGGCAGTATCTACTTTAAGATTGTCAAAAGAATATAATGTGCCGGATTTATTTTGCGAATAAGACGTAACTAAAGGAAGGAAAATAAATAATATAATAATTAAAAATATATGTTTTTCTATTATATGTAAAAAATGTAATCTGTAAAAAAAGTTTTTCAACTTTTTAACCTTTCTAAAAAGAATCAGTCTTAGAAAAACCAAGACTGATTCAAAATTTATATTTTACTTAGTAGCATTACTTTCACTTAATGATTTTCGTTTAAGTAAAATAGCTAATACCAAAACTACAAAAGTTACTAAAGCAACAAAAAAACCAACATCAGGGTACGATTGAGTTGTAAATTGAGCTACTTTACCTTCACCGAAAACCGTAGGCATAAAAGCTTTAATACCTTCAAAAGCACCACCTCCGTGCAAACCCAAATGATGTCCGTACCAGTATAAATAATAAGCATAAACAATCACAAAATAAAAAGGTGTTAATGCAGGTATAAGTGCTGCCCAAGCAAATGTTTTTTTAGAAGTAAAGGCAAATAACAAGAGAAGTAATGCAAAAACGATAAACAAGTAAATAGAGTGCCTTAAAATAAAATCCAATGTTTTTAACTGACCAGGTATTTTATCAGCAGGTATTTTATCTCCGGCATAAATAGGATAAGGAACATGATCGCCTATTTCATTTATATCATTAGTGCCTTGTACAATGGGATACATACCGATAAAATGATTTATTTTATTCATTTCCATCAAACAATCAGCCCCAACATCTTCTGCTAATTCTTCTCTTTCTTTAACACCTTTGCAGCCATTATAAACACCATCAAAAGTAAAATTAATCCTTATACCTTTGGGATACATTGCTTTGGGATATTGAATACTTTGCAAAGCAACATGCCACATTGGCGAATAGAATGTAACAAATAAAAGTACAACACCAAGTATAGCTAAAACTTGATAAAGTCTGTTTTTCATATTGTCCTTCGATTCAAATTTATATTATTTAAAATATAGTTATTTTACTGTAACTCCGGCTTCCTTTACCATATATGCAACTGCATCAGCTAAATCTTCATCTGAACAATCAGTACAAGAACCTCTGGCAGGCATTACACCATATTTGCCTTTTGGAACTCCGTTTATTGCATGTTCAACAAGCACTTTCATACCTAGTTTAGCATTTTCTTCCCAACGTGCTTTATCATTTAAAGCTGCTGCTCCGGCAACACCTGTCATATGGCAGGCAACACAAACTTTATCATAAACCTTTTTACCATTTGTTAAATCAGGTGTATGAACAGCTTTTGTAACTTCTTTTTTTACGGTTTGAGCAACTTCTTTTGTTTTATCAACAGCTTTTTTTGCATCACCGCCACAGCTTTCTATTAAAACAATTGAAAAACTAACTAACATAATTACAGCAAGAATTTTTTTCATTTAGGGTCTCCTTCTTTTTTTATTATTAAAAAAATTACATTATTTAAATATACTTAATCTCCAGATAAAAAAAGAGACTGAATAAAAAAATTCAGTCTCTTTTTAAAACTATTACAATAATAAAAAATTATTTTTTATTTTGCATTTCCTTCATTACAGCATCTGATTTAGCCTTTAGATATTCTATAACTTTACCAACATCTTCTTTAGAAACATTTTGATTAGGCATTGCGAGTTTATATTTTTGACGCATTGCTTCAATATCGGTTTCTTTATAATGTTTTTCAGGATTTAATATCCAAGACTTTAACCATTTGTCATCTCTACGTTTATTAACCATCAACAAATCGGGACCGTTAAATTCGGAGCCGAATTTATGACAAGCGTTACATCCGTAATTCAAGAATTCCATTTCTCCCGGTAGTAGGTTTTTAACTTCAATAGCGGAAGGTTTGAATGCTTGCATTTGCATATCTTTTTGTACACGTTTTGAATAAGCCAATACACGATCATTTTCTGCTTTTTGATTATACTTAACAGCAAGATAACCTTGTAAAGTTCTTCCGGCAGGACTATGAATATTATCTAACAATAACGGATACATACCGGCTTTTTCTGCTTTGAATTCAATGGTAGCGGTTTCACCTGGTCTCCATCTGTACATTGCATCATAAGAAGCAACTTCATAAACATAATGGTCGGTTTTTGATTGACCATGATTTGTTAAATGAATTGTAACCGTTTCACCTTGGTTTACTTCTATGTTTTTAGGTGTAACTTTACCATCATTTATGGTACCGAATACTTCAACTGTTCTACCATTGTTTTTTACTTTTTCACTACCAAGAGCAGTAGCATATTTTGATTTCTTCATAGTTACTATATCAGTACCAACAGGATATTTGTCTATAGATTTAAAATCATTCACACTAATTAAAGATGTATAATGTGGTTCGCCCATTGGAAGAGGTAAATCGTAAATAACACGCATCTTATCACCTGCAATATCAATCAATTGATGATTTTGAGGATGTAAAGGACCAACCGGATTAAATCTATCGATAGAAAGTTTGTTTAATGCAATTAAATATTTCCCATGAGGTTTTTTAGTATCGCCATGAGCGGAAACCAAGTGCCCAATGTTATAATGTGAACTTACATAATCCAACACTTTAAGATTTATGTAATCCCATTTTGTAACTCTGGAATCAACATAAATTGAAGTGTAAACAACACCTTTTTTAGAATCATATTGGTTATGCAAAGGTCCTAAACCAACTTCAACACTTCCGTGTAAAGCATCTTCCATTGCAATAATAGGAATACCGAATTCATCTTTGCCTTCGAACTTTTTATTCTTAATTGCATCCATAATTTTGGCAAAAGAATAAACCCAAGCATGAGAATCCAATTTACCGGCAACTATAATGTAATCTCCTGTAGGATCAACATCAACACCATGAGGTGATTTTGGTTCGGGAATTAGATATAACAATCCATGTTTAACGGCACTTTCTATAGGAATAACCGTCATTCCATTAATTTTTTTAGTTCTGATTTTCCCTGCTTTAATAAGAGCAGCAGCCTTTTTCCAGTTAGTAACATGTAAAAAGTCAGTATCTTTAGAAGAACATCCGGCTTCAAAAGGAGGACGTCCGCTTTCAATACCACCGTAATACATTTCGGAACAGAAAGAGTTATTAAATCCCCAACCGTAACTTGCATTTTTACCGGCATCACTTAAATCTTGTGTATAAGGAGGATATTCAAATGTGAAAGAATTTTTTTCATCAATTCTTCCTTTTTCATTATTGAATTTCCAATAAGTTAAACCACCTCTCCAATATTTTTTAAAAGTAGCTTCATTTAGAGGATGATATTTTCTATCTAATGGAGCAGGATATTGTGCTGCTTCCATAATATATTCCGAATTAGGAGTAAAGAAACAACCACCGTGATCACTACGAAATATAGGATTTTGAACTATTTGTTTTAGTTCCCAGTCTTTTAGATCTATAATATAAATACGAGGGTTTGCTTTATCATTTATTGCTGCCCATTTACCATTATACAAACCGTTGGTTTCCGAATATCCAGGATGGTGAGTGTCACCCCAAAGAATTTCGGCTCCATCAATATAACCATCTTTCATCAGTTCTTTTGTTTCTTTACTATACGCATATCCGTTATAAGGTTGTCTTGTAGCAGTAGGAACATACTTTAACATTCTCATAGACGGAACAGTGTACATTGGCATATTACCTTCTTGTCCACCGGAATTGAGAGCAACATATTCATCTTTGATTTTATCCGGTGTATATGTTTTAACTGCGGCTAATACATCTTGAGCATTAAGTCCTCTTCTTTTAACAACATCGCCAAAAGATTCGTTTCCATAAGGAGCTCCGTCACCGGCAGCACCTGAAGAAGATTTTTTGTTTCCACCACAACTTACAATTAATATAGTAGAGAAAGCAAAAATTGCAGCTAATTTTAATGTATTCATATAGAATTTATTTAACCTTTTCATTATTTGCCTCCTTCTAATTTCTCTTCTAACAGTGTCTTGGCACGTAAACCAACATCGGCTGTTTTAACTTGATATTGCCAATATTGTTCTGCCCATAAGAAAGCATCTTTCCATTTACCTTCTTTCGCATACTTTTCATAATTTGCTTTAGCAAATTTACCTTTTTCCAATTGATCAAAAGCATCTTCTACAAGAGCTTTAACATAAGGATATTTAGCATAATCATTTTCTTTCAAGAATTTAACAACGCCACCGATAATATCGCCGGTTTGTTTAATTACTTCAACTTTCTTTTCGTAATTTTTCTTGTATTGTGCTAATTCTTCTTTTGTTAAAGCAACAACTTTTTCAGCTTTTCCTTTCCAGTTTTTAGGTTTAACAAGAAGAATACCTTCCATTTCAAGGTGAAGTGCCGAACAGAATTCAGTACAATAATATGGGAAAACACCTGAACGATCTGCTGTAAATGTTAGTGAAGCGGTTTTACCAGGTTCAAAACTACCATGTTTACCATAAGTATCTATCGTAAACCCGTGAGTTTCATCTTCGGCACGTTCAAGATTTGTTAAGTGAAATGTTACAACATCACCTTCGTTAACATTAACAATTTCCGGTGTAATGTGTGAACGTATTAAAGTACCGAAAACATGGACACGATTTCCTTGTCGTTCAATTTTTTCTTGACCGGCAACTGTTTTAAAGTTTGAAATTTCACCTGTTCTGGTATTTGTTCCAAGTTTGTAACGAATTATAGGTTTAATTGTTGTTCTTAAAACAGATACCGAACCATAAATATTTGCTTGCGGTAAACTCATCGTATAAAGGTCTTTCATGTTATCCGATGAAATATCAATCAAATGTTGGAAACTTGGTCTTACCGGTCCAACATTAGGATAATTTTCATACAAACCTTCTTTATCAACAGCTACTAAATAATTTGAATGTGGTGAAGCAGACATTCCTTGTGGTGTCATCAACATACTGGGTTTAAATGTTAAAGCAACTTCACCTTCTTTTTTTAATGTGTTGTAATTAAATCTTACAATTTTTTTACCACCATGATCGGAAGCATAAGTAACACCGTCTCTATAATCAAAAGCTATGTCACAAATCATTCCGCCTAAATCAATCTTACCTTTAAGAACACCGGCAGCATCAATTGCAGGAACACCGGCAACGTTTTTAGAAGTTTTACTTAGTGCGGCAGCAACTTTGTCAAAATCAAAAACCATAACTTCTTTACCGGTTACAATAAAATATTTACCGTCAGGGGTTACTTTTACTCTTCTAGCCATTCCCGGTAATTCAATAATAGCAACAGCATTAGCAGCAACTCCGTCTTTTAACGAAATAACATTTGCTTCGTTAACCGTTGTAGAAGCTTTACCTTCCAATTTGGAATAGTCAATTACATAAACGTAATTTTTTCCATCTTTGGAAGCTAAACCAACAACAAAATTTTTACTTCCTTTTCTACCTGTATCAAAATAATCTAATGAAAACGGAGGTAGTTCCAAAGTAAAAGATTTTTCTTTAAGCATACGACCAATGTGATGACCGGATTTTGTAGCACCTTTAGGATCTTCAAATTTCCAGAAAGTTACACCTGATTTAAATTGAGAATCAAAATTATCAGTACTGGCAACTTTATTATCCCATGGAGCAGGATATTGACTTGTTTGAATAACATATTCCGTATTTTCAGTAACAGCAACACCAGGATAGCAATTAGCAAATAACGGATTTGTTAAAACTTGTTTGGTTTCAAAATCATCTAAACCAAGTAATGCGATTCTTGAATTTGCTCCATCGGAATAGAATAAGTATTTTCCGTTATATTCTCCGTTTGTTTCCGATAACGCAGGATATCTCATATCGCCGTAATTATAAATACGGTCATCAAGAGAACCTTTTTTAAGCATTAGTGAACTTTCATCATCATAACCATAACCTTGCCATGGTTCCGGTGAAAAAACACCAACGTATTTGTAAATACGCATTGAAGGTAAACCGTAAACAATCATTGTTCCGGAATTACCTGTCCCGACAAATGCAAAATATTCGTCACGTCCACCACGCGGCATAAATGTTTTAACAGCTGCTAAAACATCATCGTCGTTTAGGTTACGAGCTTTTTTTACATCGTCAAGAGTTTGTTGAGCAAACATTTGTCCCAACATAGCAAACATAACTAAAATTGCTATGTGGTACATGGTACGCTTAGCTTTTAGTATCATGCCTCCCTCGTTCTGTTTGTTAAAAAATGAATTGATTTATGTGCTAATTAACTTTTCTCTAAGAAGTAAGATACAAATATCTTTTATACATATAAAAGTACAAAAATTTTTGATATTACAAGTAATAATTTAGAAAAATAAAAAACTACTAACAAGAATTATTAATCCGATTATATCTTGCCAATTAATTATTTTTTAGTTAACTTATTTCTTATGAATTTATTTCGCAAAATTACAATTGTTTTTCTTAGTTTATCTTTTTTGATTATAACCAATCAAAATACTATTGGTTATTTATATTTTAAGATAAATCAAAATTATATTGCTAAAAATTTATGCGTTCAAAAAGATAAAGAAGAAAATTTATGTTTAGGTAATTGTTATTTGAAAGCAATTCAAAAAAGATTAGAAAAAAATTCGGCAGATTCAGATAGTAAAAACGTACCTGTTAAATATAACAGTTCCAATCAAATTCAAGACTTTATAACTACCAATAAATTCACTTTATATAAAAAAGAAAGTATATCAATTTTTGCATTTAATAAATCAAATC
>JALSNL010000399.1 GCA_026987055.1 Melioribacteraceae bacterium
TCTATCTTCATACTCTGTTATTTTTGTTGCTCCGTACTCCGAACCTTGCAGTTTAGCTAAATCATTATAAACCATTTCCAATTCATTTTCGGTATTGGAACCTTTATAATACTGACCGTTACCTTTACTTGTTATTTCTTGAAGTGTTGCTTCATCCAATTTTGTTAAGACAGTATTTCCGTTCCTATCTTTTTTATAACCTATTTGTTTTCCGGCTTTATTGTAAACGGGTATTGGAACACCTTGAGGAGAACCAAGCCCAATTGCATAAATTTTAACACCTAAATTATTAGCTTCTTCAACAACACTATTCAATTCTCCTTCATGATTTTCACCATCTGTAATAATAACAATTGCTTTTTGTGTTTCTTCATCTTTTTTGAATGAATTTAGCGCAAGTTTTATTGCCGGTCCTATTGCTGTACCAGGCTGCGGAACAGATTTGACACTAACAGCAGAAAGAAATAAATTTGCAGCAGAATAATCTGTAGTTAAAGGAAATTGAATAAATGCTTTTCCTGAAAAAACAATTAGTCCTATTCTATCTCCGTGAAGTTTATTAATTAATTTTGCAATTTCATGTTTAGCTTTTTCTAACCTGCTTGGTTTTATATCTTGTGCTTGCATACTTAAAGAAACATCAAGCAAAATATATACATCAATTCCAACTTGTTTTACTTCTTCAATTTTAGAACCTATTTGAGGATTTGCCAAGGAAATAATTAATAAAATAATACTTGTAATAATTAAACCGCTTTTAATAAATATTTTGAACCTGCTTTTAAGCGGGAATAAAATATTATGCAGTTTTTTATTTGCAAATTTTTCCAATAGTTTTTTCTGATTGCGTACAGAATACCAGATAAGTGCAATTATTAAAGGCACTAAATACAAAAGATAAAGGAATTCACTATGTGCAAATCTGAACATATTATTTTCTAAGGTAATTTTCGTAAATAAGTTTTTGTTAAAAGAAGTTCCAACAATATTAAAAATAAACCAACAGCAACCCAAACATAAAAAAGCTCTTTTGCTTTTCTATAGGAAGTTATTTCTACTCGTGTTTTTTCCAACTTATCAATTATTTTATATATTTCTTCCAACTTTTTATTGTTTGTTGCTCTAAAATATTTTCCATCTGTTATTTGGGCAACTTCATTAAGAGTTTTTTCATCAATTTCCACTTTAACCATTTGATAACGCTTTCCAAACGGAGTTTGGAACGGATAAGGAGCTTCACCCATTGTTCCCACACCAATTGTATAAATTCTTATACCAAATTTTTTGGCAATCTGTGCTGCTGTTATAGGATCAATTTCTCCACTATTATTAACACCGTCTGTAAGTAAAATTATTACTTTGCTTTTAGCTTTGCTGTCTTTTAGTCTGTTTACCCCGTTTGCAATTGCCGTACCTATAGCTGTTCCGTCTTCTATCATTCCACTATGAATTTCTTTAAGTAATCCTCTAAGAACCGGATAATCGATTGTTAAAGGACATTGTGTAAAACTTTCGCCCGCAAATATTACCAGACCAATTTTATCTGTTTTTCTACCTGCAATAAACTCATCAATCACTTTCTTAGCTGCTTCTAATCTGTTTGGTTTAAAATCTTCTGCTAACATACTACCTGATATATCTAATAGCATAGCAACATCAATACCTTCAGTATAAACATTTTCGCCGGAAGAAAAAGATTGTGGACGTGCTAATGCAATTATAAATAAACCCAATGCCATTGAGCGCAAAAAAATCGGTAAATGTCTTAGTTTTTCCTTAATAGTAGATTTTACACCTTCAAAAACTTCTATGTTGGAATACGTAATTGCCGTAGAAGCTTTTTTGTTTTGCCGCCAATACCAATATAAAATAATAGGTATTAGTAATAAAAAATACAAAATATAAGGATGGGCAAAAGTAATGTTATTAAACACTTCTGCCTCCGTTTTGTGAATTTATATTTTGTATATCTTCATCCCTTTTTGTTTTTTCTACAATGTCAATGGCTTGTTTCATCATTTCTTCATTTATAGTAGGCATTGGTTTAAATTTTGCAAATTTTACCATATCGGCATTAGTTAAAAACTCTTTTGTAGTATCTATAACTTTTTGATTATCCATTACTCTATTCAATATTTCCATATTTTCGGCAGTGGTTTTTTCAAGTGAATTAAAGTTGTATCTATCTTCAAAATATTTTCTAATTATTTCGGTTAGTTCGGAATGATAATCTTTAATTTTTCCTTGCTGCCAAAGTTTTTTATTTTTTAATTCATTCAAAGCTTTTAGGGCTACCAAATGGCTTGGAACAGGTGGAGCATATATTTTTCTTCGGATTTCTCCTTTGGGTTTTCTAAACTTTTTGAATAAGAAATAAGCTAATGCAAAAGCTACAAGTACAATTAATAATATGATTAGCCAAAATTTCCAATCAAGTTCAATTTTTAATGGTTTTTTAATATCTTTAATTTCAGCAGAAGTATTAACCGGTAAGGTATGAATATAAACAACAACTTCATTTGAATTTGCTATTTTAGGTTCTGAATTTGAACCAACAAAATAGGTTATGGGAATTTGTGGAATAACTACTTCGGCGGAATCATAACCGGAAAGGATATAATTAAACTGTTCAAAATTTTTCCCGTTTTCTTTTCCTTTTGTAACGGGCAAAGTTTTTATTAGTTCTAATCTCTTTATTTTATCTGCAAGTGTTGGCGGTGAAATACGAATTCCGTCATCATAAGTTACCTTTATTGAGTAATGAATATAATCACCTACAAGGTAATCCGTTGTATCAATACCGGCAGTTACATTTATGCTCTGTGCAAATAAAACATTTGAAAATAAAAACAATAGTAAAATAAAATTTTTTAAAATCTTAATCATCGTCTCTCGCGGTTTTTGAAGAAATTTATCAAAGGTTTAATATACGATGAAGCAGTGCTGATATTTATAGTGTCAACACGACTTTTTAAAAATAAATTATTTCTAT
This sequence comes from Melioribacteraceae bacterium, assembly GCA_026987055.1. Lineage (GTDB taxonomy): Bacteria > Bacteroidota > Ignavibacteria > Ignavibacteriales > Melioribacteraceae > JALSNL01. Next base: position 2,993 of record JALSNL010000399.1, read on the forward strand.
AATTTTCCCTTTCTATAACTCTTTGCCTAAAATAAGCTTGAACAATTTTGTTATTTGAATCAACAAATCTTGTTTTGCCGGTTTCCGCATCTTTTAATTTTATAAGTCCAACTTTAGGAATATCCGTTTCTCTGGGGTCTTCTAAAAGTATATTTACCAAATCATGTTTTTTACCAATAATTCTTAAAATTTTATCATAACCGTCATCAATAAAATCGGATATTAAAAATGCTATACTTTTTTTCTTTACCGAATGATTAAAATATTCTAAAGCCACTTTTATATTGGTCTTATTTCCTCTCGGTTCAAACGAAAGGACTTCTCTTATTATTCTTAAAACGTGACTTTTTCCTTTACGTGGCGGAACAAATTTTTCAATTTGATCCGTAAAAAGAATTAACCCGACTTTGTCATTGTTCTTCATTGCGGAAAAGGCAAGTATTGCGGTAAGTTCGGCTGCAATTTGTTGTTTGGTTTTTTCAACACTACCAAAAACCAAAGAACCGCTTAAATCAACAAGCAACATTAAAGTAAGTTCTCTTTCCTCTTCAAATATTTTTACGTAGGGATGCCCAAAACGTGCGCTTACATTCCAATCAATAGTTCTAATATCATCACCAATTTGATATTCACGAACTTCGGAAAATTCCATTCCTCGTCCTTTGAATACCGAATGATATTCTCCGGAGAAAACCTCGTTTACTACCCCGCGGGTTTTAATTTCTATTTGACGTACTTGTTTTAATATTTCTTTTGTTAACATAGTTTTTGCTCTACCCTGCTAAGGCACTTCAACTTTGTTTAAAATATCTTGAATAATATTTTCCGAAGTTATTTCTTCGGCTTCAGCTTCGTAAGTAACGGCAATTCTATGTCGTAAAACATCCATACAAATACTTCTAACATCTTCGGGAACAACATAACCTCTGCGTTTAATAAATGCAGTTGCTCTGGCTGCCAATGCCAAGTTAATAGTTGCTCTTGGTGAAGCACCGTAACTAATTAAATCGGAAAGATTATCCAATCCGAATTTTTTAGGATCACGTGTGGCAAAAACAATATCTAAAATATATCTTTCTATTTTTTCATCCACATAAATATCATGAACCAAATTACGGGCATTTAGAATATCTTCCATTCTAATAACAGGTTTAATTTCAGCCGGTTTTGTTCCAACATTTCTGTGTAGAATTTTTAATTCTTCTTCTCTGGAAGGATAAGTAATTTTAACTTTAAGCATAAATCTATCTACTTGAGCTTCCGGCAACGGGTATGTACCTTCTTGTTCAATTGGGTTTTGTGTTGCCATTACTAAAAATGGTTCGGGCAATTTGAATGTGTTTTGTCCTATTGTTACTTGGCGTTCTTGCATTGCTTCTAAAAGTGCACTTTGTACTTTTGCGGGTGCACGGTTAATTTCATCGGCAAGAATAAAGTTTGAGAAAATAGGACCTTTTTTAATTGAAAAGTTTGCCTCTTTCTGATTGTAAATCATAGTTCCTATTAAATCAGCAGGCAATAAATCCGGTGTAAATTGTATTCTTTGAAACTTAGCTTTCATTGCAGCAGCCAAAGAATTTATTGCTAAGGTTTTTGCTAAGCCAGGAACACCTTCTAATAGAATATGTCCGTTACCAAGTAAGCCTATTACCAAACGTTCAACCATGTCTTTTTGTCCGACTATCACCTTGCCTATTTCGGTAAGCAGAACGTCTATGAACTCACTTTCTTTACTAATTTTTGCGTTTAATTCTGTAATCTCCAAGATTGTAACCCCTTTGATTATTTTAATTGATTGATTGGTTTTTTACAACAAATTGTAAAATAAGTTTCCTAAAAAAATATCTGTTGTAAATAAAATACATTTTATAAATATAATAAAAATTAGATGAGAAATCTTTGATATATATTTCCCCAACGATTAAAAGTCAAAATATTTTAGCACATATTTATAATCTGTTTTACGTGTTTTTTTGCGAAACTAATTTGGTGGGGTAATGCAAAGTTTTTATAAAAGGGTTAAAACTGTTTTTTAATCTAGCTTTTTTTAATGTTTTACTTTAACAACAAATTGGTTTGGGGATTATTTTATTAGTTTGGAGCAGAAATTAAATTTGTAATTTAAAACTAGAGTTTAATTACAATTTAGTTGATTGTTGATTTTTTTTAATTTCCGCTTCTTAAGAATTTAGGTTGTTCTAAAGTAAGTATTAAAGAAATTCTATGTGTATCCGGTAAACGATTTGTTTCTGAATCACTAAAACGTGCAAAAGAATAATCAATATTTAGTTTTGGAAGTTTAACACCTGCACCAATTGTAAATTGTTTAACGTCATTGTAACCTGCACGAATTGCAAATAAATTATTATAAGAGTATTCAAAACCAAAACGAGGATCTAAACTAATTGGACCTAAATTAAACATTGCCGATGATCTTCTATTCTCAAAACGCAGATCAAAATCAATAGCCGGAGTTATTTTACCACCCAAAATAAAAAGTTGATACGCTACACCAAGTTTTGCAGTTGGTGATATTAATTCATTCCTTCCGGTACTCCACGCTAGCAATGTGGTTGTTACATCAGTAACATTTGCACCAACTTTTAAGTTTTCCATTGGCATATAAACTGCTCCTACATCAAAACCAATTCCCGTTGCTCCAAATTCAGCAATATCTCTTCTAATTAGTTTTAAATTTGCACCCCAATAAAAATTACTTGATTGTCTTTTCGCAAAAGTTAAAAACAAGGCATAATCGGTATTACTAAATTCCGTTATTTTTGTGTAATCCAATGCCCAATTTACGTTACGCGGATCTGTAATTTGTTGTCCGGTTTTTCTATCTATAAGAGCATTTCTCGTATCAGGTATCCCATCTATACTCAAACGTATTGCACTAACACCAAAGCTCATATCCTTGCCATAAGGAATTGCTATTGCACCGTAATTATAATTTACTAAGTTCCCGAAATGTTCTTCGTGCATTAAAGAAATTTGAGGATAATCCATAAAAGCTAGTCCTGCCGGATTCCAATAGCCTGAAGTTACATCATTAACAACAGCTACAGAAGCTCCGCCCATTCCTAATGATCGTCCACCAACTCCTAAAGCTAAAAATTCACCGGCATATTTTGCAATACCTGTTTGTGCTACTGATGAAAATGTAAAGACAACATATATTAAAATAAAATAAATCGCGTTTCTAATCATTATTAAAATTCCAATTAAAATTAACTATTTATATAAGTTTGTAAAATTACTTATAGAATAATAAGAAAATGAGAGCTAAAATCAAGGTCAATAATCTGGTTTAGAGAAAAATTATTTTTTTGAAGATGAATTTTATATTAAATAACTCGTATAAAATTACTAGTGTAAAGTTAACTGTATTTTGTCGGCAAATGAACCCTCACCCCAACCCTCTCCCAAAGGGAGAGGGAGCAGTCCCTCTCTTTTTAAGAGATGGGTTGGGGTGAGTTTTTAGATTACCGTCATTTATATACACTGAACACGAATTGGTTTTCGGATTTATGCTGTCATACCGGTTTGCCTGTCCAATATCTTATTGGGCGCGGCGCTTTTTGCAATACCGGTATCTGCTTGCTCAATAGATCCCGGTATTACACAAAGAGCGTGTAAACCGGAATGACAGTTAGATATGTTTCACAATTCCGAAAACCGATTTAGTTTTAGTATATTAACATAACACTAGTTACCAAAGAAAGAAATTCACAATAAATTTTAGTAATTAGAATATTTAAATAACTTTGTTCATTTTCTTTATTGATTACTCTAGTTGTTATAGGTATTTTTCAATCTTAATTTTTAACAAATACATTACTCTAATTATGAATGAACCAAATGTAACAGTAGCAATATTATCGGAACAAGAAGTAGAATTTGATTTATATGGTGATTTTACGGATTCAACTTCAGGAGAACTTTTAAACGGTAAGTGCAAAGCGATTTACGAAAATGATTTGATATACTTATATTCCGGTGAAAAAAAACTTAAACCGCAAAAAGAAATTATTCTTAACCCATCAGATCCTGAATCGGAATCTTTTTTATTAAAAAATGTAACTATAGGATTACAATTTCATTGGGAGCAAAAACAAAATCAACGTTTTGTCGGCTCTTTGAAAATAATTATTGAAAATAATAAACTTACAGTAATAAATATAGTTCCTGTAGAAAAATATTTAATAAGTGTAATTTCTTCCGAAATGAGTGCAACCAGTTCTATAGAATTACTTAAAGCACACGCAATTATTTCCAGAAGTTGGTTGCTTGCTCAAATGGAAAAAAGAAAGAGTATCAGCAATGAAAAATACATTTCCGAAATTATTACCGACAATGAAATTATTAGATGGTATGATCGAGAAGATCATATTCTGTATGATGTATGCGCAGACGATCACTGCCAAAGATACCAAGGCGTAACTAAGCTACATGCACACAATGCCGAAACTGCTGTTAAGGAAACTCGTGGTTCGGTTCTTGTTTATAACAATATTATTTGCGATGCACGTTTTTCAAAATCTTGCGGAGGCATTAGTGAATCATTTGAAAATGTTTGGGAAAATATTGAACATCCGTACTTAAAATCTATTATTGATTATAAGTTTGAACCTGATGAATTTGAAACCGATTTAACAAATGAAAATGCTGCTGCAAAATGGATAAAAAATTCGCCCCCGGCATTCTGTAACACAACCGACGAAAAAATTTTAGAGCAAGTGCTGAATAATTATGATAGAAAAACAAAAGATTTTTACAGGTGGAAAGTTGAATATACTCAAAAAGAAATTTCTGATTTGATAAAAGAGAAATCCGGAATTGATTTTGGAGAAATAGTTGATTTAATTCCTATTGAAAGAGGTTATTCAGGCAGACTAATTAAGTTAAAAATTGTTGGAACAAATAAAACTTTAATTATCGGAAAAGAATTAGAAATAAGAAAAGTTTTATCCAATTCACATTTATATAGTTCTGCATTTGTTGTTGAAAAGAATGACATTATAGATAATATACCTCAAAAATTTACTTTAATAGGCGCCGGTTGGGGTCACGGAGTTGGTTTATGCCAAATTGGAGCTGCT
>JALSNL010000400.1 GCA_026987055.1 Melioribacteraceae bacterium
TTTATATTCATTATTAAAAATTTTATATAGCACAAGAATTCCCAAATCATGCAATAATCCGGCTGTAAACGCTTCGCCACTGGTTTGGTATCCTAAATCATCGGCTATTCTTTGAGCAGCAGCAGCTGTAATAATAGAATGTAACCAATAACTTTTTTGAGGAAATTTTCTATCACCCATTACTTTTAAAGTTTCCATCATAGAAAGAGCTATTACAATATTTTTTATTTGTTCAAACCCTAAAACAACTATAGCAAAATCAATTGTGGAAACTCTACGTGGAATACCATAAAGCGGTGAGTTTGCAACCGTTAAAATTTTAGTAACCAAACCTTGGTCTTTACTAATAATATTGCCTAAAATGGAAGCACTGGTTTTAGGATCTCCTATAAGATTTGAAACTTCATGAATGATATATGGAACAGACGGAATATTATTCACTGTTGAGAGAATATTATATACTCTTTCGTTTCCTTCAATTGTATTTTCAATTTTGTTATTCATCGTATTGCTTTTCTATTTTCTTTCTTAACTCTTTCATAATTTTTGAATGAAGCTGTGATACTCTCGAAACAGTAATATCCAATACTTTTGCAATTTCTTTATAGTTCATATGCTCGTAATAATAAAGTGATATAATTATTCTGTCTCTATCATTTAATTCTTTTATTGAATTAACCAATAAGTCTTTTTTCTCGTTTTGATTATATTCATCATCAGGCAATTCATATTCCGATGGGATTACATCTGCCAGAGTAAAACTTTCATCTGCATCATAAGACTGATCTATTGAAACATTTCTGTAAGTAACCTTGGTTGGGTCTTGATTTAAATAATTTGTACGCGGTTTAATTTGCAGTTTGCGTAGTTCGTCAATTATTTTTCCTCTTATTCTCTGAATAGCATAAGTTTCAAACTTAGTTCCAAAATTCGGGTCAAATCTTTCAATTGCTTCACTAAGCCCTTCCACGCCAAATTGGAAGTAGTCTTTTTCTTCGACCACATTTAAATTCATAAATTTTGAATTATGGATTACATAGTGAACCAAATTTGTGTAATTTATCATTATTTGTTTTTTGAGTCCTACAGTAGGTACACTTTTGTATTCTGCCCATAGAGTAGCATTATCCATATTAAATTGTTCCTATAGATTAACGATAATAATTTTTTTGTTTTTCAATTGATATTTTATTCACTGCTTTAATAAATGTTAGCGCAAGTATGGTTAGCATAAAGGTAACAACAAAAAAAATCACAAAAGATTTTATTAGTACATCTTGTACCAACATACCTTGCTGACTAAAAAAAATAACCGACACAAAAAAGATTAATAAGCCTACATTAAAAATTATTTTTTTCATTTATTCTCCTTGCATAAGTATAAGGCAAAGAATGTACCAATTATTATTAGGAATTTTCTTTTGTTTTAGCTTGTTTTTAAGACTTTTTAATATAAAGCAATAACGGAATTGGTTATTATTAACCAATTGTTTGTTTTTGAAGTGACAAGGAAATTTTACGAACTTGTTTTGATATTTTACTAGAATCTTTATGCAAATTTACTATAGTTTGGTTTTGAATAGCTTTAACAATTTTCTCTGAAAAGTCTATTTCACCTAAATAATTAACATTTATTTTTAAGAAATGTTTTACTGCTTTTTCCAGATTATTAAATGTTACGCTCCCTTCTTCTTTAGTAAAACATTTATTAACTATAGTTTTTAAAGAATTTTTTGCTCCGTTTAATTTTAGTAGTTTCAGGATAACGTAAGAATCCATTATAGATGTTGGTTCCGGTGTAACTACAAGTATAACTTCATGCGAATTAACTAAAAAATTTAATATCCCATTTTCAATGCCGGATGGTGTATCTACAAGGATATAATCATATTCCGATGATAAATTTTTTAATTCACTCAATAATAATTCCGATTTTTCAGCAGTAAGAACCGGATGGTCTATTTTGCCGGATTCACCTAAAATCAAATGTAAATTGTTACTATGTTTTTCAATAATATCCGATAAAGACTTATTGTATGTAAGATAATGATAGATACTTTTTTTTGTATTAAGGTTAAAAAATGTATGGAGATTAGAAAAGTTCAAATCCAAATCAATTAGTAAAACTTTTTTGCCTTGTTCTGTAAGAGTAAGTGCAATACTGCTGGAAACAAAACTTTTTCCGGTGCCTCCTTTCCCGGAAGAAAAAGAAATTATTCTAGCTCCTTTACTATCGCTTTCATTTTGTGAAAACAAACTGTTTAATTCAAATAACCGTTTGGCTTGACCCAACATTAATTTATTTTTCCCGTATAAATCATTTTTGCAATAAACTCACTATCGGCGGCAATTATGTCGTCCGGTATTACTTGTCCGTTTGTAAGATATTTTATAGGAGTTCTTATTTCCGAGACCAAGTTTACAATATTTCCATAAGAAATTGCTTCGTCAAGTTTTGAGAAGATAAGTCCGTCATAATCAAGTATCTTAAATTTTTTCGCAACATCTAACATTATTTTATAATCACTTGTGCTGTTTAATACCAGATAAGTTTCATCAACCTTTACTTGTGTTAAAAAATCATTTATTGATTTAAGCAGTTTTGTGTTGTTTTGACTTCTTCCAACCGTATCAATAAATACAATATCTTTGTTTTTAAATTTCTTCATAAACTTAGGAATGTCCGAAGGTTGATAAGCAACAAGGAAATCTATATTACTAATTTCAGAAAATATTTTTAGCTGGTCTAAAGCACCAAGTCTATAAGTATCAATTGATATTAAACCTATATTTAGATTGTGTAAAATTTTTGAAATAACCGCTAATTTAGCAATACAAGTTGTTTTACCAACTCCGGTAGGTCCTACCAAGGAAATGACTTTTGGTTTACTTCCGGTATTCAACTTAAAATCACTTGTAGGAATCATAGAAGCTAGTGTTGAAACTATATAATCTTCTTTGTTTGATTTATCTATTAAAGGTGAATATTGCGATAGTTTATTAGCAACCGCATTAGCAATTTTTTCATTTACATCTTTATCAATTAGATATTGTTTAATTTTTTTTACTTCCGGATTTTCTTTAGTTGCAGTTTGAACATTTTTATTTGCGTTAAAATCTACTTTTGTTTTTTTTGTATCTGAAGCTACACCATAGATTTTTTCTGTCATTCTTTTAATTTCGGTTTGAAAATCTTTTGCTTTGGTTTCCGGTTTTTTAATTTGCTCAACAGTTTCAAAAGAATCTTCGGAATCCATACTTGCTGTAATTTCAAACATTTTTTGTTCTATTCCATCCGAAAAATCATCTAGTACTTTTGTACTTAGCACAATTGCTTCATCGCCAAATTCTTTTTTCATTTCGGCAATTGCTTCTCTTAATGTTTTAGCTTTGAATTTTTTTATCTGCATGCTAAACCTCTAATTTCCCAATAAATTCTATTTCTATATTTGCCGGTAATTCAGTATAAGAAAGCAACACTGCATCCGGGAATGTTGAGTTAATTAATCTGAATAAATAAGGTCTTATTGTAGCCGAAGTAATAAATATCGGGACATAACCTAATTGTCTTAACATTTCCAATTGTTTACTTATTGAATTGTTCAAGTTAGAAAGCATTTCCGGTGTTAGCCCTAAGGTTTGTGTTGCATCACCATGTTGTGCAAGCGAATTGGTAATAAATTCTTCTAACTTTTCTCCTACTGCAATTGCATGAATAACATTATTTGAATCTTTATAAAGAGCCGCAATAGTATCTCCCAAGGAATGTCTTACATACTCGGTTAAAACTTCTACATTTTTTGTTACTTTAGAATAATCAATTAAGGATTCAAGAATTTGTACTAAATCTTTAATTGGGATTAATTCCTTTAATAAACTTTGCAATACTTTTTGTATTGTTCCTAACGGCAACGTATCGGGACTAATGTCTTCTATAACAGCAGGATAATCTTCTTTCAAGTTTTCTAACAATTGTTTCACCGCTTGACGAGTAAGAATTTTATCAAAATTCTTTTTAATTGTTTCTTGTAAATGTGTTGAAAGTACAGAAACCGCATCAACAACTGTATAGCCTATTAATTCCGCTTTATCTTTTTCATCTTCCGTTACCCAAAATCCTTCCAGTCCAAAAGCAGGATCTTTGGTTGGAATACCACTTAATTTTTCCGTAATATTTCCGGAATTCATTGCTAAATATCTATCTGTATATATTTCATATTGTGCAACAATATTGCCTTTTACTTTTATTATATATTCATTAGGATTTAATTGGAGATTATCTCTAACTCTAACCGGTGGAACTAACACTCCATATTCCAAAGCAACAAATTTCCGAGTAGAAGATATTTTTTGAAATAAATTTCCACCTTGACTTTCATCAACTAATGAAATTAATCCGTATCCAATTTCTACTTCTACAGGATCAACTTGTAAATATCCTTCAACTTTCTCTTCTTGTTCTTCTTGCTCTTCTTGTTCAATAGTTTCTTCTTCTTGAAACACCTCTTTATTTTTTTTCACCAAAACAGTTGCTGTTACAAGTCCACCACCTAAAAGCAAAAACGGTATAGTTGGCATTCCGGGAATAATTGAAAATAATAAAACAGTTCCGGCAACCGTACCTAAAACTCTTGGGTTTCCGAAAAGTTGCAGTTTCATTTGACTATCTAAAGATTTTCCTCCGGCATTTTTTGTAACCACCATACCTGCTGCAGTTGCAATTAACAATGCCGGAACTTGAGATACAAGACCATCACCAATAGTTAAAATTGTATAGTTTTGTAATGCATCACTAAAGCTCATTCCATTTTGCACTACACCAATAATAATTCCACCAACAATATTGATTGCATTTATTATAAGTCCGGCAATAGCATCACCTTTTACAAATTTTGAAGCACCATCCATCGAACCAAAAAATTCAGCTTCTCTGGAAATATCTTCTCTTCTTCTTCGGGCTTCCGCTTCGGTTATTAGTCCGCTATTCAAATCGGCATCAATAGCCATTTGTTTACCGGGCATAGCATCTAAAGTAAATCTTGCGGATACTTCGGAAATTCTACCGGAACCTTTTACAATAACCATGAATTGTATAATTACTAAAATCAAGAATATTATAAATCCAACAACATAACTTCCGCCAACAACAAAAGCGCCAAAGGTTTCAATTACCTTTCCGGCATAACCGTTTAATAAGATTAATCTTGTTGAACTTATGTTAAGGGAAAGTCTAAAAATTGTTAAAACTAATAATAGTCCGGGGAAAACGGAAATATCTAAAGGAGAACTTATATATAATGAAACAATTAGAATTAATATTGCCATTGTAATATTAATTGCCAAGAAAAAATCCAATAGCTCTGCCGGCAGCGGAATAACCATTAGCCCCAGAATAAATATAACTCCAAAAGCAAAAAGGATATCGGTATTTTTTAATATATTTTTCATCATTAGATTATATTATTCTTCTTTTTTTCTTGTTTTAGCTTATAAATATAAGCCAGTATTTGTGCAACAGCATTAAACATATCTTCCGGTATCTCTTGACCAACTTCACAGTTTTTATATAATGCTCTTGCCAATGGAACGTCTTCGTGTAACGGCACATCATTTTCCACAGCAATTTTCTTAATTTTTTGTGCAACCAAATCCATACCTTTAGCAAGAACTATAGGGGCTCTACTCTTACCAATTTCATACTTAAGAGCTACTGCAAAGTGAGTTGGGTTAGTTATAACAACATCTGCATTAGGAACTTCTTGCATCATCCTTTTTTGTGCCATCTCAAATTGCTTAGATTTAATTTTAGATTTTATATGAGGATCACCTTCTGTTTGTTTATATTCTTCTTTCACTTCTTGCTTTGTCATCATTAATTCTTTTTTATGTTTTTTCTTTTGATAGACAAAATCCACAGCCGCTATTACTACATATACTAATGAAACTTTCCAAAGAAATTCTATTGAATTATCTAACATATATTGTACTATTTCGGTAATTGTAAAATTTACAAGACCTACTGTATTTAGTACCATTGATTTTAATACTACATAAGAAACAATTCCAACCAGCCCTAATTTTACAATGGATTTTAATAATTCCACTAAAGGACGACTGGAGAAAAAGGATTCTTTAATTCCTTTAATAGGATTCAGTTTACTTCCTTTAGGCATCAATGCTTCCATAGTAACTTGGAAACCAACTTGTCCGTAACCGACAACTAAGGCAACAATAAGGATTGCAAGTATTACGGGAAAAGCAACAGACAAAAAGAACATGACACCTTTAAGTGCATAAGTTCCTAAAATATTCACACTAACTTCAAAAGTATCAAGCGAGGAAAGGATGTACGTAGTCATATCATAAAATTTTCCGCCGATATAGTCTTTTGAAAAATATAATACTAAAAGACCTGTAGAAAAAACCGCAAGAGAATTAATCTCTTGACTTCTGGCAACTTGCCCTTTCTCTCTAGCATCTAAAAGCTTCTTCGCAGAGGGCTGCTCACTTTTCTCTTGTCCGTCTTCGTTCTCAGCCATTTACTAAGCTCCTATTGCTTTTACTAGTTCAAATAAATCTTTTTCATATTGATAAATTAAATCTTTAAACAAATAAACATAAAGTGGAGTAACCAAAGCTAATAACAGAACCCCAAGCATAAGTTTCAACGGTAGTAATACAAAAAATACTTGGAAAGAAGGACTAACTCTTGCTATTATACCACTAGCAAGGTGAACCAAAAAGAATGCAACTATTACAGGGGAAGCAATTTTTACAGCAAGAATAAAAATGCTTGCTGAATATTTAACTAATAATTTATATACCGATTCCGTAACTTGAAATTTTCCAATAGGTATAATCTTAAATGAATAAGTAACTGCTTGTACAACAAAATGATGACCGTTAATTAAAACAAAAACTACAATAATTGTTAAAACCAAAAGTGTGGAAATTATATTCCCTTGTGTATTGGAAGAAGGATCAAACATTTGTGTCATAGCTAAACCCATATCTCTACCAAAAAGTAATCCGGCAAAAGATACACCATGGAAAACTATATTAAGTGTCATTCCCATAATTACACCGGTAAGAATTTCTTTAATTCCATATAAAATCAAAATAACAAATCCAAAATCTTGTGGAATTATAATTTTATCAACACTAAAAAAGGCTATATAAGTTACTATTAGTGCTAAAGCTAAACGTACTAACACCGGAATATTATCACTATTATAAATAGGGGCAAATACAAACATTGCACTTATTCTTAAAAAAATCATAATACCGGTCAGGAAGTCTATTGTTAGTATTTCGGCCATTATAATACCGTTGAAATTAAGTTGAATATTTTATGTGTAAATGCAATCATTTTATCAGTAATAAAAGGTAGAGCAACTATAACTGCAATTGCAGTAATTACTATTTTAGGAACAAAGGTCATTGTTTGTTCTTGAATAGATGTTGCCGCTTGGAAAATTGAAATAATTACACCAACAATTAAACCTGCCCCAAGAATAGGTGCTAAAATTAATAATACTAAATAAAAGGCTTCGGTCAATATTTCTATTACTAAATCTATACTCATATCTGAATACTCCTTACCAGAGAACCAATTATTAAAGTCCACCCGTCAACTAAAACAAATAGTAATATTTTAAATGGCATTGAAATCATCATAGGCGGTAACATCATCATACCCATTGACATCAATATACTTGCAACAATCATATCTACCATAACAAATGGTATAAACAAAAAGAAACCTATTATAAAACCTGCTCTTAATTCACTTAGAACAAATGATGGGATTAAAATTCGTATTGGCAAATCTTGTTCGGTTGCCGGTTGAGGAGTATTAGATAATTCTAAGAAAAACTTAAGTTCTTCATCCCTAGTATTTTGCAACATAAATCTTTTTAACGGAACCATACCTCTTTCATAAGCTTCTTCCGCATTTATTTTTTTTGCCATGTAGGGTTTTAAGGCTACTTCATTAAATTTATTCCATGTTGGGGTCATAATAAAAAGTGTTACAAAAAGAGCAACACCTGCCAGCAATTGATTTGGCGGCATTTGCATTG
>JALSNL010000401.1 GCA_026987055.1 Melioribacteraceae bacterium
TAAAGTATTATAATTGCTTGTTTTTACAATATTACAACGGAGGACTTATCTTATTTTTATTGATTTTAAGAAATGAAATTGGATTTTTATTAAAATTAAAAATTTAGATTGATTATAAATTGAAGGTAAAATAATCTTTCTTGCGTTTAGGATGTTAATATTCTAGGCTTCACAAATTAGAATTTATAAGAAATAAGATTTTTTTGTTATTCATAACTTATCAGAGTAATAAAGCAATATAGTAAATCGGGTTAGAACTTTATGTATAACAGTAAAAATATACTTTTTAATAAAAGTGTTTAACAATGACATTTTTATACAAGTAAATACAAGTTGTTTTTGGCTCTTTAAGAAAATCACTATTTTCTTTGTATTTTTAATTCTCAAAAAATATAAAACCGTTGTTGTTTTTCTTATAAATAATAATTTATACTTACAATGGCTTTATTTTACTGCATAAATCAATATTATTTTTGGCAAGAAATTTGATATACACTGTATTTAATTCAAATGGCAATAATTATGACAAATTTAATATATAAAACTTATTCCAAATTATTTTCTTATCCTGATAAGGAATTGATTGATTTGCTCTTATCAGGAGCAATATCAGAGCTTTTCAAAATTCTAAATCCAAATGATTCCAATTTTAATAAAATAGATAAGTGGAGCAAATCTTTTAATAATAAACACGATTTGTTAGAAGAATTGCAAGTTGAATATACAAGGTTATTTATTAATACATTTCCAACATTACCTGCCCCAATGTACAAATCATTTTATGATGACAATGAACTATTTGGACGTTCTGTTGGTGAATTGCTTGATACATACGAGCAATATGGATTTGAAGTATCGGAAGAAGAAAATGAATTACCTGATAATTTAGCTTTATTATTAGAATTTGTATATAGATTAGACGAAGAAAAAATTTCGGAGGAAAAACAGTGTGATTTTATTGAAAAATTCATATTAAGCTGGACTCCAAAATTAGAGATAAAAATAAATGAAAATACCGAATTGGATTTCTATAAAGTTTTAATAACATCACTAAATAATTTTATTAAAGAAGACGTAAATCAAAGCAAAGTAAAATTAGAAAGAGCATAATTATGAGTATAAGCAGAAGAGAATTTTTGAAAAGAAGTGCATTAACCGGCGGTGCGTTAAGTGTACTTTCAACTACTAAACTAAAAGGTTTTACCAAACATCCAATTGGATGGAAAGGGAGAGAAAGAGTTAGTGAAGTTGCTTCTATTTGCGAAATGTGTTTTTGGCGTTGCGGAATTCTTGGAAATGTTGATAAGCACGGAAAGTTACTTAAGATAGACGGCAATCCTATACATCCGTTAACCCACGGCAGACTTTGTGCAAGAGGTAATGCCGGTCATAAGCTTGCTTACGATCCCGATAGATTAAAATACCCATTGATGCGGGTTGGTAAAAGGGGCGAAGGAAAATTTAAAAGAGTTACTTGGGAGGAAGCACTTGATTTTTTTGCCGAAAAGTTACTGCAAATTAAAAAAGAGTACGGACCCGAAGCAGTTGGGTTTTTCCCGCATGGAATTCAAGCAAAATTTTTTCATCATCTTATGCAAGCCTATGGTACACCAAACAGTGTTGAACCTGCATTTGCTCAATGTCGCGGTGCCAGAGATGTTGGTTATAAGTTAACATTCGGAAATAGCATAGGCTCCCCTGAACCTTTGGATTATCAAAACACAGATCTTATGGTTTTTATCGGGTCTCATGTTGGAGAAAATGTTTTTACCGGACAAATATTAGAATATGCTTCTGCCCTTGAAAGGGGAGCTAAACTAATTGTTGTTGATCCCCGTTTTTCCGATGCCGCTTCTAAAGCAGATTATTGGTTGCCAATTAAACCGGGTACAGATATTGCACTTTTACTAGCTTGGATGCACGTTCTAATTTATGAAAATCTTTATGACAAAGAATACATAAAAAATAATGCGGTTGGGTTTACACAGTTAAAAGATCATGTAAAAGATTATACACCGGCTTGGGCATCAAAAATTACAGAATTACCGGAAAGTTTAATTGTTGAAACAGCCCGCGAAATGGGAAAATTAAGCCCCAAAGTAAGCCTTCATCCCGGAAGACATTTTGCATGGTACGGAGATGATAGTCAGCGTGCAC
This sequence comes from Melioribacteraceae bacterium, assembly GCA_026987055.1. Lineage (GTDB taxonomy): Bacteria > Bacteroidota > Ignavibacteria > Ignavibacteriales > Melioribacteraceae > JALSNL01. The sequence goes on from JALSNL010000401.1 coordinate 2,158, forward strand.
GCGCAATGGCAATTGTAACCGCATTGTTAGGTAGTTATGGCAGAGAAGGTGGAATTTATTTGTCCGGTTCAATTCCTGCTCCAAAATATCCTGCTCCACATCATAAACCAAAAGCACAAAGAGCCGATGGTGCCGGCAGTATATATCCTTTTGCTTCCAAAGGGTTGGGTGTTACCAACGGTTTGGTTGATGCTACTTATAGTGAAGATCCTTATGCCATTAAAGCATGGGTTATTTACAGCCAAAATGTTCTTGAAAGCATACCTGAAACTTGGAAAACCAAAGAAGCTATAAACAAACTTGATTTGATGGTAGTTGTTGATGTGATGCCGATGGAACAAATATTATATGCGGATTTGGTTCTACCGGAAGCAACTTATCTTGAAAGATACGATGATCTATATACTGTTAAAAATGCGAAAAAACCTTTCGCTGCTATTCGTCAACCTGTAATTGATCCTCTTTTTGAATCAAAACCGGGATGGTGGATTGCTAAAGAAATGTCTAAAAGATTAGGATTGGAAGAAATATTCCAATGGGAAACAATAGAAGAATATTTAGATTATAGATTATCAGGTCTAAATACAACTTTATCACAAATGCAAGCCAATGGAATAGTGCAATACGATAAAGGAACACCATATTACGATTTTACCAAACCGGTTAAATTTAAAACAGAAAGTGGAAAAATTGAACTTTATTCTAAAAAATTAGAAAGATATGGTTTTTCCCCGCTTCCGGAATATGAACCTGTTGAAGAAGTTCCTAAAGGATATTTTAGATTGATTTATGGACGTTCTCCTATGCATTCATTTGCCAGATCACAAAACAATGAAATATTACATGCATATCAACCTGAAAATAATTTATGGATTAATAATAAAATTGCCGATGAACTTGGGCTTATTGACGGTGAATATATTCAGTTGGAAAACCAAGATGGAGTAGTTAGTTATAAAATAAAGGTTAACGTTACACCCGGTATTAGACCGGATGCGGTTTATATGGTTCACGGATTCGGGCATAAATCGAGGTTAATGAAAAAAGCTTTTGGTAAAGGAGCTTCGGACAATAATCTTATGAGTAAAGTAAAAGTTGATCCTTTATCCGGTAGTACGGGAATGAGAGTTAACTTTGTAAGAGTTATTAAAAATGGTAATCCGTTAATGGTTAGCGGTGCAGTTAGTGTTGTTCCTAAATTTGATAGTGAAAAACCAAAAGAAGATAAACATCCTAAAACTAAGGCTGTTAAAAAGAAAAGAGTGGAAATGAAAGTAAGTGCCCCGGCTGAAGAAGAGGAAGATGAAGGATGCTAAACCTTAATTGTTGTAAAATATTAACAAAGAAATAAGATAAAAATTTATTAAATAATTATTACTTCTTTTGTTTTTGGCAAAAGAAAATAATGGAGGAAAAATGGCTCGTTATGCTATGGTAATTGATCTTCGCAAATGCGTTGGTTGTAATGCCTGCTCAGTAGCTTGTCGTACCGAATGGGAAGTTCCGATAGGGCATTCCAGAACGTGGGTAAATCACTCCGGTGCAATTGGTGAATTTCCTAATGTTTATGCTACCAATTTTGTTGCACAGTGTAATCATTGTGATGATCCGGCATGTATTCCACCTTGTCCAACCGGAGCAACTTTCCAAGAAAAAAACGGTATTGTTAAAGTTAATACGGATTTATGCATTGGCTGCGGATATTGTGTGGAAGCTTGTCCCTACGATGCACGCTATATAAATCCGGTTACGGAAAAAGTTGATAAATGTGATTTTTGTGCCGATAGATTAGAAGAAGGTTTATTACCTGCATGCGTTACAACTTGCACCGCAAATGCAAAGTTCTTTGGAGATCTTGAAGATAGAAATAGCATTGTATATAAAAAGGTTTATGAAGAAGGCGCTTGGAGAAATGAAAATGATAACGCATCTATTGGACCTAATGTTTATTATTTAGGAACAAAAAATCAATTGGAAATTGTTAAGGCTAAATTCGGACCAAGAAAATCACGATTAGCAACTCCTGCTCAAATGTGGAAAGATATTATCAGACCGCTTGTATTTGGAGCTGTTGGTGTTACATTTGTTGGTCAAGCTATTGCTTTCTTCAATCAATTACGAAAAGGGGAGGAACCGATAGATGATTAATTTGAATGCATATAAATTTGAAAAAGCATTATTGCAATTAAAAACACCCCCTAAACTTACTGCAAAAGAAAAAGATAGAATGCGTCAACGTAAGATGAAGAAACATGACGTTGCTATCCTTTTAGTTCACTGGTTTAATGCATTTACATGGATTTTTATGTTAATGACCGGTGCAGCTCTAATAATTTCAGGGTTATATAAATTTGCTCCCGATTTCTATATTAATATTGTTCGAGCTTTATTTGGTGAAACCGCTGATATGCTGAAAGCTCATATTTGGCTTGGTGTTGTATGGATATTCATTTTTAGTATGTACACTATTTTTGGATATAGAAAATATTTGCGTAAAAACCCTGTTCAACATGCTGAATTAAAAAAGGGCGGCTGGATGCAAAAATTTAAGACTTTCCAGTGTGTCCTTTTTGGTAATAAAGCTCTTTGTATTGATGAAAATGATTTATTATGGTTGAAACTTAGAGTATTGGGAATTCTTGGTAAATCTACAGAACCGCTTCCACCACAAGGTTCGTTTAACGGTGGACAAAAAATGTACGGTTTACTTGTTGCATTAATGACACCTGTAATAATGATTACCGGATTAATAATGTCATTTCATATAGGTCCGATATGGTTAATTCAAGTGGCAATACCGGCACATTTTTTAGCAGTGGGATTGGTTGTTTCCGGATTACTCATTCATGTTTATATGGGCGCTGTTTTACCGGAAGAAAAACCTGCATTTTTCTCAATGATTACAGGCAGCACAAGCGAATTGTTTCTTTATAAACATCATTTTAAGTTTTGGAAAAAAAGAATTATTGAACAATATAAATGGCGGAAAGAAAACGTAGAGGAAGTTGACCTTTACGATTTATTACCTGATAATGTTGCTAAAGAAGTTGAAAAAATCGCTGCCACAATCGAAGATCCAAAACCAACGGAAGAAACAATTAACTTAAAACCAAAACCGTTTTGGAATCCGTACATTGCCGGTGCATTACTAGGTTTGGTAATGCTTTTAACTTTTTTCCTTTTAGGCAGAGGTTTAGGTGCTTCAAGTGCGTTATCAAGATTAGGAGCATACATCTACAGTTTCTTTTCACTTGATTATGTTGCTAATAATCCGGCTTGGGGAAAATATGTTAGTCACGGTAAAAATCCTTTGATGAATTTTATGATTTTTGAAGTCATCGGTATAATCATTGGGGGATATTTTTCTGCCAAACAAGGTAGAAGGATTAAAGTCGAAATTTTAAAAGGTCCAAATATATCAAAAAAGAAAAGATTATTTTTTGCTTTCTTTGGTGGAATTTTTATGGGAATTGGAGCCAGAATAGCGAGAGGATGTACAAGTGGTTTGGCATTAACCGGTGGAGCAACTATGGCTGTTGGCGGTTGGATTTTTATGTTGGCAATCTTTTTCTTCGGTTTTATTGGAGCATACTTTTTTAGGAGGTTATGGTTATGATAGCACCATTATTAAAATTCGGTTATTTTACAGTTGATTTTAGTTACGTCTTAGCTTTAATTATTGGGATTATGTTCGGATATTTATTAGAAAAAGGCGGTTTCGGAAATGCTAGAAAATTAGTATCGCAATTTTATTTTACTGATTTTGCAGTTTTGAAAGTAATGTTCACATCAATAATTGTAGCTATGTTAGGATTGCTTTATTTTAACTGGGTGGGAATTTTAGATTTGTCCAAAGTATATATTGTTCCTACTTATGTAACAGCGCAATTAGTTGGTGGAGCTTTTCTTGGTTTGGGATTTGTTATGGGAGGTTTGTGTCCCGGAACGTCATTTGTTTCTGCAGCAACCGGTAAAATTGACGGTATGGTTTTTTTATTGGGTGTATTTGTTGGAACAATGTCTTTCGGAGATATTTTTTACGATTGGTTAGAGCCAATTTACAAAGGCGGATATATTGGTAAAGTAACACTCCCTGAATTTTTCGGCATGAATGCCGGCGTGGTTGCTTTTATAATTGTACTTATTGCCGTTATATCGTTTTGGTTAGGAGAAAAAGCTGAAAAGTGGGATCCATATAAAAAATTAAGAAGTTATCCAAATGAAAAAATTGGTGTGAAATAAACACATTTAATCTTTATTGAGGGAATAAAATGTTACATAAAATAGAAATATTAGGGGCAGCACTTTTAATTTTGCTTGGTTTTATTTTGGCAATTGGTTATCCTAATGGTGGAGTAAAAAATGAAGGAAATGCAATTTCAAATAAGATTGTTACTATTCCTACTTTAACCAAGGAAGGGAATGCCAAAAATTTTAGAGTTAATACCGCTAATCATAAAAAGATATTGCCAAAAATTGTTCAGCACAACACTACAAGTCAAAAAGTAGTTACTACCAAAGAAACTGTTCACAATTTGGAAAGCAAAGTTATTAAAACTGTAAAACATAAAGTGAAAAAAATTATTAAACCACCTGTTAAGAAAAAAATAAAATTAGCACCTCCACCTCCACCTAAAGAAGAGGAAGACGACGAAGGATGTTAATTAATTTTCCTCAATTATAATTAAGGTTTAGTTAGGTTAAAAGATATTACGGTTACTTCTTTTAAATCTAAATAAAAAGCACCTACAAAAATAAATTTTTTGTAGGTGCTTTTGTTTTGTTAAGAATAAAATTAGTATTGCTTTTTGTTTTTTATAAAGCAGCTTGAAAAAGTAGAGTAAGTAAATTTCCCCACTTATCATTTTTTTCGTTATTACGTAATTCGTAGTTTAGCATTATTCTATTTAATCCGCCAAAATTATAAGCTGCCATAATGGTTGTTCTGTTAAGTAAATCTTTTTCAATGTCTGTATTTGCATCAAAATTATCATATCTTGCTCCAACCTCTATGTGCGGTGTAACTTTATAAGTAGCATAACCGAAAAATCCGGCAGAGGTTAAATCTTTTGTAGGAAGTTTTTTTGTTAATGTAATATATTCAAACTTAGCGGTATATTTTTTATTATTTACTTGAGCAGTTAATGTAATTCCGTTTTCGTCAATTTCCTTGGTGGTTTCACTTGTAACTCCCGAAGTTCCATTATAAAATGCACCTGAGACAATAACATTAAACGGTACTTTTATTCCTGCATGAATAACAAAATCTTTAGAATTATTATTTTCAAAAGTATTTGCTCCGTTCCCATTCATTATCATAGTTTTATATACAAATGCAAAGTCTTTGTTTAATTTTGCGGTTCCGGAAAATTGAATTCCAATATCTCTGAAAATACTTCCTTCCATTCCTAGTTTTTTTACAATCTTGCCGGTTACAAAAGAAGGGTTAATGAACTTCCATTTTACCAATGGTCCGTATGCTTCACTTCCAAATGGATATTTAAATTGTCCCATTCTCAGTTGGACAAAATCACTTATCTTGTAAGAAAACCATGCTTGCATTAAAGTTGGTCGTAAACTTGCTTTGTTAACAGAGTTTCCTTTATCAAAAAAATCACCCATTATGTGAAATCCCATTCCATTGTTGAAATTTTTTAAAAGTATTACCCTAGCAGCACGCATTTGAAATTGTGTGGCAGGAACTATATTTTCTGTTGCATCGTTTTGTAGAATTCCCCAAACCCAAACTTTTATCTTTGGTGGTTTGTAAGTTGATTTACTTTGTGAAAATACTTGATTTGATAGAACTAGGATTAAAACAAACAGAACTATTTTCTTCATGTTAAACCTCTTGTTTTGTTGTGTAATACTATTTGATTAAGGATAGAATATTTTTGAATTTATA
>JALSNL010000402.1 GCA_026987055.1 Melioribacteraceae bacterium
ATATCGAAATGGTAATGTTGGGTGCTGATATGATTGGTATTTGCACTGATACAATGATTAGAGGATATAATTTTTTATACAAAGAAATCGATAAGTTGAAAAATTATTTGGAAAGACATAATTATTTGTCGTTAGAAGAAATACGGGATTTACTATTGCCAACAGTAAAACCGGCAACCATATTAAAAACTAAAGACGCTGTTGCATTTGTTAATAATGATAAATGTACAGGGTGTGAGTTATGCAATCCAATAGGACATTGTTATGCAATTAAAATGGTTAAGGGTAAAGGAATGGAAGGGAAAAACAAAAAGGGAATAGTAGCAAATGTTGATGAATACAATTGTACCGGTTGTTCAACATGTTTTGATGTTTGTCCTACAAATGCTTTTGAATGGCATGAAGTTCCTAAAGATAGAAAAAAAACTCCGGTATAAGATATAGTTTTTAATTTGGTTATAAAAAAACGCATGAAATATTCATGCGTTTTTTTTGTGGGCCCAGATGGACTCGAACCACCGACCCTCTGATTATGAGTCAGATGCTCTAACCAACTGAGCTATGGGCCCATTATTTTTGAAGTGTAAAAATAACCTTTTGATAGTATGAATGCAAATATTTTTTAACCTTCTTTTTAGAAAAAACCTGTTCTATAAATGGCAATGTAAAATAACAATTCCTTTCTAACTCACTCAACTAAAGTAATAATAATTTTAACATTGAGGCTTTTAAAAATTTCTTTCTAATATTTGTAGTAAAATATTAATTATTGTAATTTGTATTCATAAAACAAAATAACCTTTAACTATATTACGGGGGCAAAATGGATTCAAAATTTAAACCTTACGTTCCACCCGAAAAAGAAATGAAAGAACTTTCTTTTAAAGCTGTTTCACTCGGTGTTATTTTGGCAATGATATTAGGTTCCGCAAATGCCTACTTAGGCTTAAAAGCCGGAATGACTGTAGCTGCAACATTTCCCGCTGCTGTTATTGCAATGGCGGTTTTAAGAGTTTTTAAAGGAAATATTTTAGAAGAAAACATTGCACGGACAACAGCATCGGTTGGGGAAGCATTAGCTGCCGGAGCAATATTTACAATCCCCGCATTTGTAATGAGTGGTGTTTGGGATGAATTTAATTATTGGGAAAGTACACTGTTAATGCTTGTTGGCGGTGTGCTCGGTGTTTTACTTATAACTATTTTAAGAAAGACTCTCGTCCAAGATAGCTCCTTACCTTTTCCGGAAAGTCAAGCTTGCACGGAAATTGTTAAAGCAGGGCAAGGTGGTAAAAGTGGTGCAAAATATGTGGTTTGGACTTTAGGTTTAGGTGCTTTAATAGAAATCTTTAAAAATCCCAACGGTATAACTTTAATTAAAGATTCGGTCAAAGGATTTTGGGAATTCGGATTTTCAAAAATAAATCTTCTTAACAGTAAAGCCGAAGTGATAACATCAATAAAGCAAAAGGGAGGTATGTTTGTTGAGAGTCCTGCCGCTTCTCCTGCTTTTCTTGGCGTTGGTTATATTATCGGATACAGACTTTCCGCAATCACATTTTCCGGCGGACTTTTAGGCTGGGTTTTTTTAATGCCTATAGTTTTATTTTTAATGTATAACAATGTTATTGATTTTACACATGGCGGTTCCGATTGGATTACCGTTGCCAAATCTGCCTACAATGCTACTGTTAAACCAATTGCAGTGGGCGGTATGTTGGTAGGTGCTTTTTATACATTGTTCAAAATGAGAAAAAGCCTTATCCAAGGTATTGGCAAAGGATTTCAAGATATTAAAGGAGCTAAAGAAAACATTGATGTTGAAGAAAGTCGTGTTGATAAAGATGTTCCTTTCAATTATTTACTTATTGCCGTTGGTGTACTTTTTGTTGCAATGATTTTTGTATATAATTTATTTACCCATACAATGGGTACTGCAATATTAGCAGCTGTTGTAATGATAATTGCCGCATTTATTTTCGCTGCTGTTGCAGGTTATCTTGTTGGTGTAATTGGAAGTTCATCAAATCCTATTTCCGGTTTAACATTGTCAACGTTATTGATTGCCGCATTGTTAATGGTGGCAGCCGGTATGTCCGGTAACAGTGGCGTTGCTGCTGCTCTAGCTGTCGCATCCGTAGTTTGTGTTGTTGCCGGTGTTTCCGGTGATATGATGCAGGATTTGAAAATCGGACAAATGCTTGGCGGTACTCCCTGGAAAATGGAAGTTGGGGAATTAATAGGAGTTGTTTTCGCTTCCTTTGTATTGATTTTTCCGATTATGTTATTGCACGAAGCCAATGGTTTGGGAAGTGATGCTTTACCCGCACCTCAAGCCGGTTTGATGGCGATGATAAGCAAAGGAATTATTAGCGGTGAAATGGCATGGCCTTTGGTTATTGCAGGAATGTTTTTTGCCTTGGGACTGATTCTTATAGAAGCTCCCTCACCAATGTTAATAGCTGTTGGAATGTATTTACCTTTCAACACAACAGCAGCAATATTTGTTGGCGGAGTAATTAAATATATTGTTGATAAAATGGCGGAAAAACATAGTAAAAGTGAAGCTGATAAAGAAGTTATGAATAACACCGGATTATTGCTTGCTTCCGGTTTAGTGGCGGGCGAGGCACTGGTAGGAATTATTCTTGCCGCTTTTGTTGGTGCCGGAATAAACTTAAAATCCGTGTTTGGTATAGCACCCGATTTTGAAGGATATTGGATTCTTGGTGTTTTGGTATTTGTTGTTTTGGGTTATGTTTTAATAAAATATCCTATTAAGGAAATGTTAGCTAATCAAACAAATACAATACCAACGGAAAAGCTTAAATAAAAAAATGCTGTATTGAAATATGTAAACTTTTCGGTACGGCATTAAAATTACTAATATTGATTTAAACAAAAATGTCTGATTTTAAATTTGTTGTACCAATAAGAAATTGCGAATATGAATTGAACAATAAGCTGGTTACTGTTCTTTTTAAAAAAGAAAAACCATCCTTAATGGAAAAGTTAATTTTTAGAAATAGAATAGATAAACCTTACAAAATCGATTTGGATGAAATAGGCAGTTTTGTTTGGGAACTTTGCGACGGTTCAAAGAATGTAGAAGAAATAACCAAGCTTACAAAAAATCATTTTGAAGAAAATATTGAAAATGCAGAAGCAAGGGTTGAGTTATTTATTAAACAATTACACAGAAATAAACTTATTTTACTTTACGAAAAACAAGAATAAAACGGAGTTCAAATTGAGGTTAACTAAATTGGATAAAGCTTCCAGAATAGCAATTAGAGATTGTATGGGAGCAAAACCGAAAGAAAAAATATTAGTTATAACAGATGAAAACAAACGCGAAATCGGATTGTCACTCCATAAAAATGCACTTGATCTTGGTTACGAATCATTTTTGCTCGAAATGAAATCAAGAGAATTTAACGGAGAAGAGCCACCCGGATTGGTTGCCGAAGCAATGAAATTAGCCGATGTTATTCTTTGTCCAACCACAAAATCTTTAACACATACCAATGCCAGACGAAGTGCAGCTGCATTAGGTAAGAGAATTGCTACATTCCCCGGAATAACAAAAGATACAATGATTAGAGGTTTGAATGCCGACTATAAAAAAATATCCAAACTAACCGTGAAATTAGCCAAGATGATGGACAAAACTAAAACAGTTAGAGTTACTGCACCGAACGGAACTGATATTACAATGAGCTTGGAAGGACGACGCGGTTTGGCAAGTAAAGGACTTTTTCATAAAAAAGGTGAAAGCGGAAACCTACCAACCGGCGAAGCTTTTGCTGCTCCCGTAGAAGGAAAAACAGAAGGTGTTTTTGTTGTTGACGGTTCGTTCGCCGTTATTGGTATGATAAAAACTCCGATTAAAATTAAAGTTGAAAAAGGTTTGGCAACAGAAATTTCCGGTGGTAAAGAAGCTAAACAATTAATAAAAATGCTTTCAAGCTTTGGTAAAAAAGGAAGAAACATTGCGGAAATTGGAATAGGTACAAACGATTCTGCAAAACTAAGCGGTTTGCTTTTGGAAGATGAAAAAGTAAAAGGAACCGTACATATTGCACTTGGTGATAATAAATCAATGGGTGGCAAAGTAAACGTTCCTATTCATGTGGACGGAGTAATTTTAAAACCAACTGTTTATTTTGACGAAAAAATTATAATGAAAAACGGAAAACTTTTGGTTTAACATATAGTTTAAGTTAATAAAGTTTTAAGTTGTTTAATGAATAATAAAAATTTTTATTTATAGCATGTCTTTTATTTTTTTTAACGTATTTTAAAATTATATAAATTTGGTTTTTACATATTTTGGAATATCTTTTATCTTTATTCATCTTTGTATAGTAATATGTTTATTTCTTAGTTAATATGAGATATTAGAAAAAAATACTAACTTTGAAACAACTAAATTATAGAAGGTTTCGTAAACAACCTTGTGAAACTTGACAAGTATAATTAAACTTAAAAGGTAATTGTAATGAAAAACATTTTTGATACAAAAACAGTTACTTTCCAAGAATTACTGGGGAACGGGAAAAAATATATAATACCTGAATTTCAAAGAGATTTTTCTTGGACAGAAGAAAACTGGGAAGATTTATGGCAGGATATCAAAGATATTTATGAAGATAAAGAGCCGCAACACTATATGGGAACTATAGTTTTACAAAATACGGAAAGTAAAAAAACATTTATAGTTGTCGATGGTCAACAACGCATTACTACACTATCTTTATTTATTATCTCCGTAGCAAATAACTTGAGAGATTTAATCGAAAACAATATTGATATTGAAGATAATAAAGAGAGAATAAAAAAGGTATTTGAAACATATATTGGGGAAAAATCAATATCAGATCTTTATTATAAAAGTAAGCTTACTCTAAATGAAAACAATGATAGCTTTTATCAATCTAGAATTCTTGAATATAAAGAACCCGTTAATTATGCTAAACTACGTGATAGTGAAAAATTGATATACAATGCTTTTAAGTATTACTATAAAAAGATAAAAGAATATTTTTTAAGCAGTATCAGTGGTAAAATTTTGGGTGAATTTATTGAAAAAACATTAGATGGACTTGTGTTTATTCAAATAACAGTTGATGATGATATTAGTGCATATACTGTTTTTGAAACCTTAAATGCCAGAGGTGTTGAATTAACCACAACAGATTTATTAAAAAACTATTTATTTGCACTGGTAGCGTCTTTAGGTAAAACAGGTAGTGAGTTTAAAATATTAAAAGAAAATTGGCAAAAAATTGTTGATATTGTCGGACTTAAAAAATTTCCGGTTTTCTTGAGACTTTATTTGAATTCCAAACAAAATATTGTCAGAAAAGAGCGACTATTCAAAGAAATAAAAAAAGATATTAAACAGCCTAAAGATGCTATAGAGCTTATTGAAATTTTACAAGAAACAGCATATTTATATACTGCAATATTAAATCCTACCGATGAGTATTGGAATGAATATTCTCATCAAAAAGAAATTAGAAAATCATTAGAAGAATTAAAATTATTTGGCGTTACACAACCAATACCTTTAATTATTTCAATAAGTAAATATAAAAGAGATTGGTTACCCAAAATATTGCATTTGGTAGTTAATATTTCTTTTCGCTACAATGTTATTGGCAAACTAAATCCGAATTTGATGGAAATAGTTTACAATAAAATTGCTATAAAAATAACCAAGAATAATATAGAAAATTTTGGACAGTTAAAAAGTGAGTTAAATGAGATATATATTGATGATGAAACATTTGTCAATATTTTTAAGTTGAAAATTATTCCAACTTCAGGCAAGAATAAAAGTGTAGTTAAGTATATCCTTACAAAAATTGAAAATCAAATATCTAATCAAGATTATAGTTATAATGATTCAAATTTTACAATTGAACATATTCTCCCTGAGAACTTTGACGAAAAATGGAATGATAAATTTTCAAATGAGGCAGAAAAATATGTTTATCGTTTAGGTAATTACATACTTTTAGAAGAAAGAAAGAATAAAGAAGTGGGTAATAAATCTTTTGAAGAAAAAGTTTCTGTTTATCGAAAGAGTAGATACAAATTAGCAAAAAATGAATTAAATTATGATGATTGGAATATTGCTAACTTAAATAAATTTCAAAGTAAATTAGCAAAATATGCAAAGGCAGTCTGGAAAATATAATTACTCCGTTATATCTAATAAATGTAGAGAATAGTCAATAGGGAGTATTTTTTAAGTTAATATTGGCAAAAAAGATTATGGGAACACCATAAATAATCAGATAAAAAACTAATATTACAAATAACTAAAACGTTTAACAAGACAATTCCTCCTAATTTTCCTAGTCAAAATTAAAAAAACGCATATTTGTACTAAAATCTTTTGAATTTCTCCCAAAACCGCCATTTTTTTTTGAAATTCTGAATAAAAATCCGTAACTTTGCAACCTTGCAAAAAACGAGGTACACGTGAAGATACTAAACAAATTAAACGAACAACAAAGACAAGCAGTAGAATTTAACACAGCTCCAAATATGATAGTTGCCGGAGCCGGTTCCGGTAAAACAAGAGTTTTAACTTACAAAATTGCTTACCTAATTGAAAAAGGATATGATCCTACCACAATTTTGGCTTTAACATTTACAAATAAAGCCGCAAAAGAAATGAAAGAAAGAATAAAAAAATTAATTGGTGCCAAAGCTAATAAAATTTGGATGGGTACTTTCCATTCAATTTTCGGTAGAATTTTAAGAATGGAAGCCGAAAAATTAGGTTATACTTCCAACTTTTCAATTTATGATAGAGAAGATTCGGTTTCATTGGTAAATAATGTTATGCAGGCGTTAAATATTTCGCTTGATGGTTTTAATGCATCTTCGGTTCAGCATAAAATCAGTTCCTTAAAAAACCAAATGATTTCTCCGGAAGAATTTGAAAAACATATTGCATCAAATTTGATTCAACGTAAAATTGCACAAATATATCTTGAATATAATAAACGTTTGAAAGACAATAACTCAATGGATTTTGATGATTTGTTACTAAAACCAATTGAGTTATTTACTCATCATCAAAGAATATTACAAAAATACAGAGGACGTTTTAAGTACATTTTAGTTGATGAATATCAAGATACAAATAAAGCCCAATATGAATTACTTAAATTACTAACTACCAGCAGAATTAAGATTTGCGTAGTTGGTGATGATGCGCAAAGTATTTACGGATGGCGCGGCGCAGAAATTAAAAATATGCTCAATTTCGAAAAAGATTTTCCGAAAGCTAAAACTTTTAGGTTGGAACAAAATTACAGATCAACAGGAATTATTTTAAAAGCTGCAGACTCCGTAATAAAAAATAATTCTAACCAAATTGCCAAAACGTTGTGGACGGAAAATAACGATGGCGAACAAATTTCCATTTTAAGATGTACCGATGAAAAAGACGAAGCATTTAAAATTGCAAAACAAATTAAAGAAGAAATTACAAAGCGTAAACTTTCACTTAATGATATAGCAATACTTTATCGTATGAATTCCCAATCGCGTGCTTTGGAAGAAGCATTAAAGAGAGAAAAATTACCTTATAAAATTATTGGCGGTGTAGAGTTTTACCGAAGGAAAGAAATAAAAAATATTATCGCTTATCTAAGAGTTCTGGCAAATCAAGATGATGAAGAAAGTTTATTAAGAATAATGAATTATCCCCAAAGAGGAATCGGGAATACTTCCATAAGTAAAATGATAGCTTTTGCAAGAAGACAAAATATTACTTTATTTACAACAATGGCAAGAGTTTTTGAAGTTATTGAAGTTAAAGAAAGAATACAAAAAAATACAAAAGAATTTAAACTATTTCTTAATAAATACATTGAACTTAAAGATAAATTATCTTTATACGAATTAACTTCGGCATTAGTTGATGAACTTGGTATTCTTAGAATGTTCAAAGAAGAAAACACAGCGGAATCTTTGGGAAGATATGA
>JALSNL010000403.1 GCA_026987055.1 Melioribacteraceae bacterium
GGATCGACGACAAAAATTTCATTTTCGCCGATAAGCATATAGGACAACAGTCCTATTTCTTCGGAAAAAACAGGTTTGATGTGCATAGCATTCCATTTATAGGGCGCTTAAAGATAAGATATTTCGGGGAAAAGGGGAGTGATTTCGGGGGAGTTTTGCGGGGGAATTTTTTAATTGTATAAGGATAAAGGGTATATAAGAAACAAAAGAGTTGTATGTTCTGTGTATTCTTATTCGGGTTTTTGAAGAACTGATTGTATTGGGATTTTTTTAAATTTGCAAAAAAAACAAGAAAAATATTGTTATTAATTGATAAAGAATAAATAATGGTTTTATTTGGTGCAAAAAAATGGAAGAATTAGAAAAATATACTGATGCATTAAAACAATTAGGAGAAAAAAAACTTCAGGAATATTTTGATGTAAGCGTTCTTAAATTAAATGATTTTAATTTAGTAAATTCATTTCTGATTTATCAGTCAGTTACCAAAAGTAAAAATTTACTAATCTATCTACCTAACAAACAAACCAAATCACAATTTTATATTCCTGTTATTTTAACTTTATCTCTTTATGAGTTTATTAACAATTATATTGACAATGATACTGTGTTTGAAGTTGGTGATATTTTACAAAGAGATAAAAAAAGATACAGAATCACATTAATAAATCAGGACCAAGTGGAATTGAAATCTCGTGATAAAAATAACACAGTTATAAATACATCCATTAAAAATCTAAAAAAAAATTACATTGTTACAAATACAACAAATTTAACTCCAAAAAGAGTTAAAGTCAGTTTCTATGTTTATAAAGATTTTTTTACCAAAACCCTAAAACTGAATGACACTCAAGGACTACCTTCCAAGTTCAAATACAAATCAATCATTATAACAGAAAAGAAAATTGTAGATGAACTAAAAAAATATAAAATCAACAATACAAAAGTTCATAAAGCTTTTCCGTTTAGATATATAGCAAGCACAGGTAGCGTCACCGACAACCTTCCTATTGACCCGATGATATACATTGTAAACAGCTATGAAACAGCAAGAAAACATATTTTAGAACAAGGCATCAATATTGAAAATGTTATTTTTATAGGTGCTAATAAGTATCAAGATTATATATTAAATGTATCAAGTGATATTGCTAATAATAAGTTTAAGAATGTTATTTTTATTGGAAGTGCCGATATTCCCTCTAATGCCATTCCCAACCTACTAAAATGGAAGTGGACTTTGACAGAACTTATTCATTATAAGTATTTTAAACCAAAACCTATAAAAATAGAAATTGTATCAGATGAAAGTTTTGAAAGGAAGGTCAAAGAGTTTGATAATTTGATTAAGTCCATTGAAAGCAAATACAAAATGAAACTAACCCAAATTTATTCCTATGTAAAAAAACTATTCCCGATAACAATACCGAATGAAAATAGCCGACTAATAAAACAATTGGATTATTTATTAGATAGTTTTGATAACGAAGGTAAAGAATTTATTGAAGATGAGTTTTTTGAAATCGAAGAATATGACTATGAAGAAACTTGGAAGAAAATTTATGATAAATTTAAGTTGCTTGTTGACTATAAAAGAACAGACCTTAAAAAATTTGAACGACTCAAAAATCTCAAGAAGATTAGTTACCTGGTTGTTCCGAAAGAATATATAGGTATTTGGAGAGAGGAAACCAACATAAAAAATATTATTTCTTTCAATGAATTTAAAGAATTAAAAAAGAGATATAACCAAAAAAAATTCGGAAAACCCAATGTTGTTTTTTTAGGTTTTTACGGTTGTGAGCATTTAAAAGAAATTATTTACAGTGATTTCGATATTACTTTGGTATTATATTCAATGGAAAAAAAACTCTATAATTATTGCAACGATAAGTTCTTAAAAGACACTATAAAAAATATTTCCGATAAAGATCGAAAAACATTAACCGGTCTATCTATTGAACAAACCCAATCAGAAGAAACTGTATCGGAATTATTAGAAAGATTATTTTTAAAAAATGCTAAAAAAGAATACAAAGAATATGATTATTCAAACGTAGCCGATAGTTCATTAAATTATGAATTGGAATTTGAAAACAGAGAAACAATTATTTTAGAAGAAAATAAAACCGTCCTTTTACAAACAAAAAAAGGAGAAAGACCCGAAAAAGTAAAAAACATTAAAGAAGGAGACAAAATAAGAGTTTACGAAAATACTTCAAAAGAAAAACTATATAAAATTGCTCTTGAAGCGGATAAAGAAGGACGCTTTACAGAAATCGAGAATGCATCAAAAATATGGAAAAGAGCTTTGGCAAATTGTTCAACAAAGTATAACTCACTTACGGATTTTTTGACATATTTGCAAAAAAACGGACTTTCAATTACCCGGGAAATGACTTTAAAAAATTGGATAAACATTAAAAGTGATGTCAAATTTCCACAACGAATAAAAGACCTTAAAGTCATTAGAAAAATATGCAACAGCAATGAATTAAATGAAAACTTCGAAAAAATTTTATCTGCAAGAAGGTTATACAATGGTATTATGATAGCACTTGGTAGAGATCTAAGCGATGAAATTTCCGAATTTATAAAATCTAAAAAGAAAGGTAACATTCTTGAACGATTCACTGAGGAGCAAATAAACGAAATGATTAATCAAAATGCACCGTTAAAAACAGTAAAAACAATAAAATTATCAAATGATGAGCAATGATTATAAGGCAAGGCAAATCTTTCAAGAAAGAATCAGAAAAGGACTTTTAGGTCCCGGTTCCGATATTTTTGTCAAAGAGGATGAAATAAATGAAGAAATTATTTCCAACTATCCTCTGCAAAGATATTATACCGGTATCCTTTATCCCAAGAAGAAACTCATTAAAAGTTTTTCCGAACTTTCGGATGCTGAATTTGAAAATGAAATTATAGATGAAGATTTTGATGAAAACACGGGGGAGGATTTGACAGAGAGATTAGGGGTGGCAGGCAATGATAGCGATGGTGACGGTGACAATGATGATGGGAATAAAAAGAGTGAAGATGTTGATGATGAAATAAAAATTTCGCAGAATAATTTTTTTCCTACAAATATGGGATTAACCTTCTGCGTTCCCGACAATGTTAAAGAAATAGATGTTGAATTTAATTTCGGTTTGTATTCTGAAATAGAAAAGGAAATCAAGATTAAAATACCCGAAAATGATTTTAAGGTTTTTAAGGAAAATCCCTCATTTCCATTTAAAGATATAATCAGGTATGAAGATGGATATATGATATTATCAAGAAAATTAAAAGGAGAAGCAAAAACACCACGAACCGAAGAATATGCTATTTATGACAATTTCAAAAAATCAGATGATTTCAATGATAGGCCTATTAAATACAGAATTCATTATTTTGATAAACTCATTGGTAGAACTTGGAAAAGAAACAATCAAAATATTAAACGAAAAATAAAAATTGAAGATGTAAATAAACCACAAATAATCTTTGAAAAAAAACTTACCAAGACTACCGAAAATTATTTAAGAATTGGATATACCGTAAAAACTTACAAAATCGCTAGCAATCCCAATAACACATATGTTAAGATACAGTTAGTAAATGCTTCAACCGAGCACCCTGCCAATAAGTTTTCAAATGCCAATAAGATTTTAAATCAAAAAGCCGTTTTTCAAGCAGAAATTAAAGTTTTTTCCGATAATTTCCAGCCTTATAAATCCTATTCGGAACTTAACCCGTTGGATAAAGAAGCCGAAATATTAAACTATCTTTATAAAGATGTAAACAATTTTGCTATTGGCCATAATTGTTCGGTTACTTGGGATATGGAAAATGAAAGTCCCCAATGGATAAAAACTACATTCTTACCGGAATACAATGTGAAAGATATAAAAAATAATTTTACGGAAGACGATTTTGATAATCCCAAGGATTTTGAATTGTTAAACGAAAGTCTGGATATTTATAATCTTTCGCATTTTTCGGAATTATCAAAAGAACAAATTATTGAAAACTTGACAAAGTTTGTAGGTTTATATGGTAATTGGATTAAAAGACAAAAAGAAAAAATTAATGGCACGCCAACAGAAGTTGAAAAAACAATCATTCAGAACCTTGAAAAAAACTACAACAGATTAAAAAACAACATTTCACAATTAAACGACGATACAATTTTCCGGGCATTCCAGTTGGCAAATACGGCTATGCTTATACAAATCATAATATCCAATGACCGTGACTTTGCAGGTAAAGAAAAAGATATAGAAGAATTATCCAGTGAAGTTAGGTATAATAGTTTAGATTTTTTCCGAGATTATAATTTCACTCGTTTGCCCTTTGGCAGGCCCAAATACCGCCCTTTTCAATTAGCCTTTCTTTTGTTAAAGTTGAACATTAAAAATATTGATATAGATGAAGAAACAGGAAAAGAAATTGTAGATTTGGTTTGGTTTCCGACCGGTGGCGGGAAAACGGAAGCTTATCTTGCTGTTGCCGCATTTACCATTCTTTATCGGCGGTTAGCCAATGAGCAAGGCTATGAAGGAACTTCCGTAATAATGCGTTATACGCTTAGATTATTAACCGCTCAGCAATTTGAAAGAGCATCACGATTAATATCGGCATTGGAATTTATCAGGAGCAATTTCCCTGACGAACTTAAAAGAGAACCTATAACCATTGGGATGTGGGTTGGAATGTCGTCAACACCTAATACAGTAAAAGAAGCCATTGAAAAAGTTAAGAAAATTAATGAAGAATGTAACAAGTTAAATAATAACCAATCCGGCAATCCTGAAAAATATAATACCTTCCAAATAAGTTCTTGTCCTTGGTGTGGAACTAAATTAATTTCAAAAAACCAGCATGGTAACTGGACTTACGGTTTTAGCATTGAAGGAAAAGGTAAAACAGCAAAATTTAAAATAAAATGCTTGAACGAATCTTGCCATTTTCATAAAGAACTCCCTGTTCAAGTTGTTGATGAAATGCTTTACAAAAAACCGCCTACATTATTGTTTGGAACTGTTGATAAGTTTGCGATGTTAGCTTGGCGTGCTGACGGACATAAATTTTTCAATTCTCTTGATGATGAAAAATTACCACCGGATTTAATTATTCAAGACGAATTACACCTTTTAAGCGGTCCTTTAGGTTCAATCACCGGGATATACGAAAGTGTTATTGACATGTTAAGCACTAAAAAAGATGAAAACGGCCAAATCATAAAAAAACCTAAAATAATTGCATCTACGGCAACGACAAGAAATACCAATGAACAAATAAAAGCCCTTTACGGCAAAGACAAACAAGTAAATATTTTTCCGCCAAGTGGATTAAGTTATGAAGATAGTTTTTTTGCCAGAGTTTCAAAGGAAAAAAGCAAAAGAAGATACATAGGAATTTTACCAACAGGAAAAACGGCAACAGACACACAATTACAAGTATTGTCTCATTTATTGGCGGCAAGAATTGAAGTATATAAAGAATTGATACAAAACGGGAACAACGATTTTTCCACCTTTGATAAATATTGGACTTTGGTTTCGTATTATAATAGTTTGAAAGATGTGGGAAAAATCCATAATAAAGTGGGTGACGAGATTTCAAATTTCACTTCCACTTTGCAAATAAGATTACTTGGCAACCAGCCGAATTATTCTTTTAATTACTTGTATCTCTATAATAGAGATGTTGAATTAACCAGTCGTATAGAAAGTGCCAAAATTAAACAAACCTTAAAAGATTTAGAAGAAAAAACATTTACAAAAGAAACTATTAAAAGAAGTGATAAAGGCAATACTTATGTAACAAATATTATTGATTTAGTGCTGGCAACCAATATGATTTCCGTAGGAATTGATATTGACCGATTTAATGTGATGTTAATTAACGGACAACCCAGAAATATTGCGGAATACATCCAGGCTTCAAGTCGTGTAGGCCGAAAATACAAAGGTTTGGTTATTGATTTGTTAGATGCCAATAGAGCAAGGGACAAATCTCATTTTGAACATTTTATTCCCTTTCATCAAACCTTTTACAAAAGTGTGGAGCCGATTAGCATTACCCCTTTTACGGAAAATACCATTAATAAAATGCTTGCAAGTATGATTGTTACTTATGTAAGGCATAAAGTTCCCGGAATGGCAGCAGATAATGCCGCGGGAAATTTTCAACCTGAAATGTTGGATGGTTTTAGAGAAGAAATAAAACAAAGATTCGGCAATAATGAAACATATCAAATCTTTGAAAAGCTATTAGATGAGTTGATCGAAGATTGGAAAAATAAAATTGAAGAATATGAAATCCAACATTATCAAAGAATGAAAACTAGATACATATCAGACATTGGTTTGATAAAGAAACCCGCTGAAAAGAACTTTGAAACCGATGATAAATGGACGGTAATGCAATCAATGAGAGAAATTGACACAAATTCATTTATTAAAATAAATCTACCAAAAAACAGATAAATAAAATGGCTAAATACACAGAACTTCAAACAAGAAAACTAATAAGTAGATATGGCGGTGTAGGTTCCATAATAGAAACTATTTATGGAGCCTTACAGATACTACCATTTGATAAATGGGAATATTTCCTAAAATTAGAAAATGGCACAATTGAATTGAGTGATAATGAAATTATTGAAGATGAAAGACTTTTGAAAAGACTACAATATCTTTTTCCAAAACTTAAAACATTAGTAAAGGTTCCAGAGAATTATTCGGCAATATATAACGCTTCTTTACCAAAGATAAAAGAAAATATTATCAATGCAGAGTATTTCCCAAAATGGTTTTATTGTAATAAATGCGGGAGTTTCAAACCGCTTGATGAATGGTGGAAAGGTTGGAAAAATGTTTATGAAGGAACCGAAAAACAGCAGCAAGACAAGTTTACACCACCGGTTTGTTATAAATGTTATCAAAAAGCAGTACAAAACAAAGAAAAACGAAAGTTTTATCCGTTAGAGCAAGTTAGATTTGTTTTAATTTCACCCTCCGGCGAGATCAAAGATGTTCCATGGCAACTGTGGACAAACTTAAAAAGAGAAAATGGAAAAATCATTTTTAATGGAAAATGTTGTAATAAGCAAGATTTAAAATATATCAAGTCTGACAAATTTTCCGACTTTTCAGGAATAAGAATAAAATGCGATAATCCGAATTGTCCTACAAAAGGGAAACAAGTTTCATTAGCCGGTTTGTTAGGTTTGAGAATTGATTGTAATCCGGTAAAGGATAAAGACGGAAATGTCTTACGCAACAGGGATGGTTCAGAAAAAAAATCTTGCTATAAACCTGTGATAAGAACCAGTAATAGTGTTTATTACCCGTTAATTACTAATAGTCTTTTTTTACCTATTAAAACTATAAAACAAGAAATCAAAAGTAAAATAAAAACATATTATGAAGATTTTGATTTAACTCCAGAGCAAATTAAAACAAAAATATATGAAAAGTATGATATTTCTGTTTCAATAAATGACATTAAAGTAATATTAGGATTAATGTCTTCTGTTTTCATCCCGGAAATTGAGTACCGTTCAAAAGAATATCTTTTTTTAACTAATGAGGAAAGTCCTAACGATAATAATCTTGCTTTTGAAATTGAACAATCGGAAAAACTCCGGGAATTTGGAATTGATAAAATTTTAAAAATCAATCGCTTGAAAATGACTTCCGTTCAGACGGGATATACAAGACAAGAGCCCATTGATAAAGATATATTTGTGACATATTCTATGGAAGATGATATTCCTGTCGGCAGAAACTTTGTAAAAGTAAAATATACCTCTACAAAAGGCAAGGACACCGAAGTTCTTCCTGCTATTGAAAATTATGGTGAAGGGATATTTATTAAATTCCATAATGAAAAATTAAACGATTGGTTTAAAGAGGTTAGCAATACCGAAATTTTTAACGAAAGGTTGGATAAACTGATTTCTAATGCAAAAAATTCAGATTTTCCTTTAAGT
>JALSNL010000404.1 GCA_026987055.1 Melioribacteraceae bacterium
TTTAAGTGTAGCAAGCAAACCGAAATAATTTCCGAAAACTCTTCCGTTTTTTCCTCGTATTAATTCTGCCATATCGGAGTTTTGTTTTTGCGGCATTAAAGATGAACCGGTTGTAAATTCGTCTCCGAGTTTAACAAAGTTCCATTCGGCGGAAGTCCATAATATTATTTCTTCGCTAAACCTGCTTAAATGCATCATTGCTAAGTTGCATGTATGAAGAAAATCCAAAATAAAATCTCTGTCGGAAACCGAATCCAAAGCATTGGAAGATACTTTTGAAAAGCCGAGTTCTTTAGCTGTTTGTTTTCTGTCAAGTTTAATTGTTGAGCCTGCCAAAGCTCCGCAGCCAAGTATGGATTCGTCCGCTTGTTGATATGAAAATTTTAATCGTTGTTTATCCCGTTCAAACATTTCAACATAAGCCAATAAATGAAATGCAAAGGAGATTGGTTGTGCTCTTTGTAAATGTGTGTATCCGGGCATTAATGTTTTGGTATTATCTTTAGCAAGTTTAATTAATGTTTTTTGTAGATTAACAATTTTATCTAACAATTGATTTACCGCATCTTTTACCCAAAGTCTTACATCAGTTATTACTTGGTCGTTTCTGCTTCTTCCGGTATGAAGTTTTTTTGCAACTTCTCCAATTAGTTCCGTTAATTTATCTTCCGTAGCAGAATGAATATCTTCGTATTTATTACTTGAAGGTGTCCATTCGCCTGAATTAAATTTCTCTTCTATTATTGTTAAACCGTTATTGATTTGTTGAAACTCTTCATCGTTAAGAATACCAATGCTTTCCAGCATTTTTGCATGTGCTTTATTAACCTTAATATCATAGTGAAATAAGTTTATGTCGAAATTAATTGAAGAAGAAAATTCCAAAGCGGATTGATTAAGTTTTTTACTAAATCTTGAACCCCAAAGCATAATAGACCTTTATTGTATTTTTTAATTATTCTATTTAAACAAAATTAAATTTAATTGTGAAACCTTTGTTTTAAGAACTTGGAATTATAAAGATATTTTTGATATACACAAGAATAGCGAACCTAACAAACAATATTAAGTTCGCTATTAAAAATATTCTTTACTTTAATCTACCAACGATTTTAATCCGTAAGTTTTTGAAGTATGTTTTGTAATAACTTGATGAGGTAAACTTAGCAAGTTAATAAAACCTTCCGCATCTTTATGATTAAAAGCGTCTTCTTCGGTATATGTAGCAAGTTCTTGACTATACAAACTGTTCTCGGAGGTTCTGGATAAAACCGTTAGATTCCCTTTGTAAAGTTCCAATACAATATCACCGGAAACTCTTTCTTGAATGCTATTGAAGAAAGCGGTTAATCCTTCAAAAAGAGGAGTGAACCAGAAACCGTCGTAAATTAAATTTGCATAAGTATTGGATGCGTTTTGTTTATATCTGAAAGTATCTTTATCCATAGTAAGTTTTTCCAACTGAATATGTGCAGTATGTAAAATATGTGCAGCCGGTGCTTCGTAAACTTCTCTGGATTTAATTCCGACAACTCTGTTTTCTATAATATCAAATCTTCCAATACCGTGTTTCCCCCCGATATCATTAAGCGAAGCAACAATTTGTTGTCCGGACATTTCAATTCCGTCTAACTTAACGGGAATACCTTTTTCAAAAGTAATTTTTATTGTTTCCGCTTCATTTGGTGCATCTTTCGGATTAACCGTCATTTGAAAAGCATCGTCCGGCGGAACTTCTTCGGTATCTTCAAGTATTCCGCATTCGGTTGCAATTCCCCAAAGGTTTTCATCTATTGAGTAAGGCTTTTCCAAATTAACGGATGTTGGAATGTTATGTTTTTGTGCGTAAAGAATTTCTTCTTCTCTGCTTTTAAATTCCCATTCTCTAAGAGGAGCAATAATATCAATATCCGGAGCCAATGTTTTCATTCCAACTTCAAACCTAACTTGGTCGTTTCCTTTACCTGTGCATCCGTGTGCAATTATATTTGCATTTTCTTTTTTTGCAATATCAACCATAAGTTTAGCCAAAAGAGGTCTTCCTACTGCCGTAGCCAAAGGATATTCTCCTTCGTACAAAGCTCCGCCTTTAAGAGCTTTCCAAGCATAATCTTCAATAAATTCTTTTTGCAAATTAACTACGTAAGCTTTTGAAGCGCCGGTTGCAATTGCTTTTTGTTCAATGTTTTCAATTTCATCTTTTTGTCCCAAGTTGCCTGTAACCGTAATTATTTCCGCATCGTATTTATCGTGTAACCATTTTACCATTACACTTGTATCCAATCCGCCTGAGTAAGCAACAACAATTTTGTTTTTTTTCATTATGTTACCTTATAATTTCTTGTTGATAAATTTTCTAAAAAGTCTATTATTTTTTTAATATTATTTGCTGAATTCGGAATTACAAGTACTGTATCGTCTCCGGCAATTGTTCCCAGTACTTCTTCTTTGTTTAATCTGTCTATATAATGAGCAACACCTTGAGCGCGACCTGCTAAAGTACGAATTACAATTACGGTTTCGTTATGAGAAACACTTAGAATTTCCAAGCCAACAAGTTTTGCTATTTCTTTTCCGTAATCAACACTGCTTAGTAAATATTGAACACCTAATTCGGTGAATACTCTTATTACACCAAGATCCGCAAAGTCTCTGCTTAACGTAGCTTGCGTTACGTTTATTCCTTCGCTTTTAAGCATACGTAATATTTGATCTTGATTGGAAATAATACGTTCGGATAAAATCCTTTTAATTTTACTTTGTCTTTTTAGTTTAGCTGACATTGTTATTTCTCGTTTTGTTATTAAATTAAATTATTTTAAAACAATTTTAAGAGTTTCTATAAAAAAATCAACTTGTTCTTTTGTTATTATAAACGGCGGTAATAATCTTAAAACATTGTTACCTGCAGTTCCAACTATAATTTTATTTTTTAATAAAGCCGAAGCAATTTCTTTTGCATCAATTTTTTTATCTAACTCCAATCCGAACATTAAACCTTTGTTTCTGATTTCTTTTATAGATGTAAAGTTAGAAGTTTGCAATTGTTCTTTAAGATAATTACTTATTTCATTTATATTATTAAGGGTTTGTCCGGTTAATAAATCCACCACATTATTTGCAATGGCTACGGCTACGGGATTTCCTCCGAAGGTTGAACCGTGATTACCGGGAGTAATTGCGGAAGCAACTTTATCCGAACAAATTGTTGCTCCGAGAGGAATTCCGTTTGCAATTCCTTTTGCAATTGTAATTATATCCGGTAATATATCCGGATGTTGATAAGCGAAGAACTTTCCGGTTCTTCCCATACCGGTTTGAATTTCGTCAACAATCATTAATATATTATTATCGTTACAAATCTTTCTTACACCTTGCAAGTAATTATCATCAGGTATAATTATTCCGCTTTCACCTTGAATCGGTTCAAGCATAATTGCAGCGGTTGATTCATCAATTTTATTTTTGATTGCGTCAATGTTGTTATACGGTACGCTAACAAAACCGGGAGTTAAAGGTTCAAAACCATTCCAAAGTTTTTTCTGCATGGAAGCGGATAAACTTCCGAAAGTTCTACCGTGGAAACTTCCTTCGGCTGCTATTATTGTTGAGCGTCCGTTTCCCCATTTTCTGGCAAACTTGATTGCCGCTTCATTTGCTTCGGTGCCGGAATTACAAAAGAAAACTTTATCCAACTTGGAAATGTTAGTTAATTTTTTCCCCAATTCTTCTTGAGGAGAAGATTCGAATAAATTGGAAACATGCCATAAATTTTCAATTTGATTTTTAGCTGCATTAACAAGTTCGGGTTTATTATGTCCGAATCCGGTAACGGCAATTCCCGAAAGAAAATCGAGATATTTATTATCTTCCTTATCAAAAAGATAAGCACCGTTTCCTTTAATAAATTCCACCGGAAATCTATTATAAGTATTTACGTGATATGTTAATTTATTGTGCGACAATCCAAGTACCTTTGTTTGATTCGAAATTATTCAGTTCGTTTAATTTATTGCCAATCCAAATATTTTTTATTCCGTTTGTTAAAAGATTAATACAAGTGTTAATTTTCGGAATCATTCCATTGTTTATTTCACCGCTCGAAAGTCCTTCGTGCAGCTCTTTAATTGAAAGTGAAGATTGGAATTTACCGTTTAACTTTACACCTTCAACATCGGAAATAAATACAACGGTATGAGCTTTTAAAAGTTTAGCAATTGCGCCGGCAAATAAATCGGCGTTTACATTCATTAAGTTTCCCCCCGAATCGCTGCAAACGCTTGAAAATACCGGCACAATATTATCTTCCAATAATTTTTCCAGCCAATGAAATGATTGATTTGAAACAGGGTTACCTACAAATCCCAATTTATTATCAATGTATTCGGCAGTAAATAATCCCATGTCAATTCCGTTTAATCCAATGGATTGAATTCCGTTACTCATTAAATACGCATTAAGTTTACTGTTTATCAAACCGTCTTGAACAGCAGCGGTAACTTCCATATTTTTGGAATCGGTAATTCTTTGTCCTTTGTGAAAAGAAGTTGGCAATCCTAATTTATCTGACCATTCGGTAATTAAATTTCCGCCGCCATGTATAAGTATAACGGATGAATATTCTTGTTTTAATTTTTTAATTAAATTTGCACCGTTTTCGGATTTTGTAAAATCGTTAAGCGATTTACCACTGATTTTAACAATTGCTAATTTCATTGTTCTTTCTCTCATTAAATTCTATTATTGTTAAGTTCTGTATTGAGAATTAATTTTTATGTATTGTTCGGAATAATCGCAAGTCCACCAAGTGGTGTTTGCATTTCCGTTTTGTAAATCCAAAGTAATTACTATTTCTTTTTCTTTTAATATTTTAATTGCTTCGGCTTCATTAAAATCCGCAATGTAACCGGGTTTAAGAATTTGAAGATTTCCAAAATATAAAGCGACTTTATTAGGTGAAATATCAGCTCCGGAACTGCTTGCCGCAGAAATTATTCTTCCCCAATTCGGATCATTTCCGTTCATAGCTGTTTTTACAAGAGGCGATTTGGCAATAGCTTCGGCAATTATGTTTGCATCTTTTTCGGTTGGTGCATTTTGTATATTTATAGTTATAAATTTAGTTGCACCTTCGCCATCGGCTACAATTGATTTGGCTAATTTAATATTCAAATCTTTTAATGCTTCAACAAATAAATTATAATCATCGGAATTTTCTTCAAACGAAACATTGCTTTGTCCGTTTGCCAAAAGCAAAACCATATCATTAGTACTTGTTTCACCGTCAACGGATATTTTATTAAAAGAATCATTTACACTTTCGGTAAGTGCTTTTTGTAAAAGTGTTGAATTTACTTTAGCATCGGTTGTTACAAAACCAAGCATTGTAGCCATATTCGGATGAATCATCCCGCTGCCTTTTGCAATTCCGCCAATGGTAACTTTTCCTTTTGATAGTTGAAGTTCCAGAGCAAAATGTTTTTTAATAAGATCGGTTGTCATAATTGCTTCGGCTGCATCCAAACCGCCGTTAGGATTTAGTTTTTCGATTAAATCATTTAGTGAAGCGGTTATTTTTTGTACCGGAATTCTTTCGCCGATAACTCCGGTTGAGCTTATTAAAACTTCCGTAGGAGAAAGTTTTAACGCAGCAGCGGTTTTGTTTTGTATTTCAAGTGCATCAAGATGTCCGTCTATACCTGTACACGCATTTGCATAAGCGGAGTTTATAATTAAGGCTCTGACTTTTTTCCCTTTGTTAAGAATTTCTTGGTTTATAATTACCGGAGCAGCTTTGGCTTTATTGGTGGTAAAAGTTCCTGCAAAAGAAAGAGGATATTTTGAAAATACCAGTGCCAAGTCTTTTCTTTTTCTTTTTAATCCGCAATGAATTCCGCTTGCTTCAAATCCTGTAACGGAAGTGATTGAACCGTTTTCCAAATAAGTAAATTTTTTAGATTCTTCTACAATTTCTGTGCTCATTTTAAACTCTGCTAAAATTAATTTTTAATTCCAAGATTTTCATCCCAGTTGAATAGTTTGTTCATATTCTGTACTGCTTGTCCCGAAGCTCCTTTTATTAAATTATCTATACAAGCGGTAACAATAATTTTGTTATCCAATGCTTTTATGTTCGCATCGTAATAATTTGTGTTAATAACCCATTTAAGTTCCGGAGGTGTTTTTCTGATTCTTACAAAGCTCGAATCGGCATATTCCGTATTAAAAATATTATCAACTTCCACTTGAGTTACGGTGGTATTTAAGTGTATGATTGTTGTTGAATAAATTCCGCTGAACACCGGTAATAAATGAGTGGTTAATGAATAATTAGTGTTAGGTTTATATTTATTTAACTCTTGAATAATTTCAACTTCGTGTCTGTGTGTTCCAACATTATAAGCTTTTACACTGTTATAATTTTCGGCAAAAAGTAAAGAAGTATCTGCTTTTTTGCCTGCACCGCTAAGTCCGGAATAGGAAACCGTAGAGATGGTTTCAATTTTACCGGGAATATTTTTTACCAAAGGAATTGTTGAAAGTAAAGCCGCAGTAGGATAACAACCCGGATTTGCAACAAGATTTGTTTTACTATAATCTTTTGTTATTTCTGCCAACCCGTATATTTTATATTTTAATAATTCCGGCGATGTATGTTGAAGTTTATAAGTTGATGTAAATACTTCGTTACTGTCCAATCTGTAATCGGCACCCAAATCAATAATTTTTTTGTTTTGCTTTATCAGTTTTGGAATGTACTTAAAAGATTCTCCGTGAGGAAGTGCAAAGAAATAAACATCATGAGTAAAATTCAAATTGGAAATATTTTCTATTGTTACGTTTTTAATGTTATTATGGAATTCAGGAAAAACATCATACAAGTTTTTACCTGCGCTTTTGTTTGCGTAAATTTTAAAATCACTTATGTTTGGATGTTGATTACAAAAATTTATTAAATATTTTCCGGTGTAACCTGTACCACCGATAATTCCGACGGAAATCATTTTTCTTATTGCCTTATAAATTGTTTTTATGGATATTGATAGTTTAAAAGAATAGTATGTAGATATAGTTTACCCCAAAACGGGGCGTAACGGAGCGCAACCGGAAACGGCTGCTATTAGATTTCTTTCGGTATGATTATTTGAAATTTTCATTGCTCAAAAGTAAATATTAAATCGAATATCAGTCAAGCTATTTAAGAATAAAAATACAAATATTTTTGCATAGCGAATGAACAATGCAAAAATATGCATAATTATACATAGAAGATGTTTTGTCCTATAATTTATTTTACTAAAATAACATGAAAAGAAAAAGAACTAACTTGGATACTGCAGAAGCTAATTATTTATATGCTCAAGTTTTGGTTGAGTTTAATAGTTATGAAAAATTTAAAAACCTTTCTATTCCGGAAAGAAATAATTTAATAGATGAAGTTTGTGCAAAAGTTATTGATGAAGCAAATAAACAAAAACAAGATAGAGAAGCAATTAAGTTTGAATTAAATTCCTATAAATTAAGTGAAGAAGAAAAGAAAAAATTTTATGATGAATCTTTTTATCAAAAGGATTTGATTAAGCCGGATAATTTTAATGATAAAATGAAAGAAAAATATTTTGAACTTATAAAAAATTCGGTTTATAAGAAAATGAATGTTTATAACTAATTCTTCACATAATTAAATAATAGCTATTTTATAATAGTAAAAAATGTTTCTTTGTGGTGCTTTATGGAAAAAACATTGCTCAGAGTTACACAGTGAAGACACAGAGGCTCACTGAGAAAAGTAACCGCCGGCTTTATGCCGTCGTACTTATTTTAAAAAAAATCTTAAAATCATTATTCTTTTACGGAATCGGATTCTATTTTTCTTTTGGATATTTTAACACCAAGATATTGTCCTAAGAAAAAAGCTCCCACTAAAATAGGATATGTATAAAGTTGAAATCCTATATCGGAATAAATT
>JALSNL010000405.1 GCA_026987055.1 Melioribacteraceae bacterium
TAAATAGTTAAGTTATTTACAGAAATTCCCTCCATAGTTCCGCCGTCAACAATCATCAACGATAAACCTGTAATTCCAATTCTGGGAGTTCCAAATATCGGTTCCTCTTTCGACTTTGAAGGTTTTACAACACAATTGGAAATTGAAATATTCTTGAACCCTCCGGAAGATTCAGTGCCTGCCTTAATTGCATTACAAAAACTACTTACAATACAATTTGTAATTACAATATCTTCGCAAGGTGCCGCACCTGTACTTTTTAATGTAATTCCATCATCATCAGAATCGATTATGCTGTTGGATAAAACAACTCGTCTGCATCCGTCAATATCAATGCCATCGTTATTACGATTACTGTGATTGTAAACTGTAATATTATTAATTTTCAAATCTTCGCAATTTAAATAGTGTTGATTCCAAACCCCTGAGTTCCTGAGATGAATTCCCTCTATTAAAATATCTTTAGAAGAAATTAACAATATATTTCTAGGACGTCCATCTATATCCCCAGCTACTGGATTTGGACGTGGTTTCTGATATTTCCCATGACCATCAATAGTTCCGCTACCGGTTATTGAAATATTTTCAACACCTTCAGCATAGATTAATGCATAAAAACCACCCAACCGGTCTTTATGCGAACGATATTTGGGTAATGGCTGCATTGGATAATCCTCATGCCGAGTGCTACCAAGCAGAGTTGAATTATGCTCAAAGTGAAGTTCAACATTACTCTTTAACAGAATAGTACCCGACAAATACGTACCTGCACTTAAAACAACTTTTCCTCCACCGGCTTTTGCACAAGCATCAATTGCCGATTGAATTGCCTCGGTGTTTATTGTAACTCCATCAGCAATTGCACCAAAATTTTTTACGTTAAAATTATTATAACCCATTTTAGCTTTAGTTAAATTTCCTCCATAAATACTTTGAAAAAACATTATCAATATGGGAATCAATATTATTGAATTTTTTATTCTCATCTTCAATTTTCCATTTATAAGTTAATTATATGTGTTTTATTCAAAATCATTTATGAGTCCGCTTTAAAAAGGTAGTAATCGCTTAAAACCCTCAAAATAAGTTTTGTTTTTATTTTCTATTCCCATGTATGAAAACTTGGGTTAACAAAAAACAATCTTTTTATATCGGACTCATTTTTCTTTTAAATTTTTTATCCAGTCTAAAAATCTTTTTCTCCAAGTAGTTAAATAGTCAATCCCATTTGCCAAACCAAACCCATGCCCACCTTTTTTATAAATATGCATCTCCGCATCAACACCTTGTTTTATTAATGCTTCATAAAAGAGAATACTGTTCTGTACTTTTACAACTTTATCATCCGATGCTGCTACAATAAATGTAGTTGGGGTATTTGGTGTTACATGTTTTTCAGTGGAGTAATAATTAATCAATTCGTTTGGTGGATTTTTCCCAAGTAAATTATTTTTTGAACCTTTGTGAGTAATTTCAGAATCCATTGAAATTACCGGATACATAAGAATCATAAAATCGGGTCGAGAACTTAAACTATCAATTGCATCAATTCTTGTTTTTTCTTCATCAAAGTGAGTTCCTAAAGTTGAAGCAAGATGTCCTCCGGCTGAAAAGCCCATTACACCAACTTTGTTTTTATTTATTTTCCATTTCTCTGCATTGGCTCTAATAATTCTAAGTGCACGTGAAGCATCCAGCATTGGAGATTTATATCTAACAATATTGGTTGTTGTATCATTTGGCAATCTGTATTTTAAAACAGCGGCAACTATTCCATTTGCATTAAGCCACTTTGCTACATCTGTCCCTTCCCAAGTATATGAACTGGCATGATATCCGCCTCCGGGAATTACCAACACAACTTGTCCTGTAAAATTCCATTTTGACGGAAGATAAACTGCTATATCAGGATTAGAGACAACATAATAGTGTTCATTAAAATATGATTCTTCTATCTTTTCTTTTGGCGAATTAGGAATGTTATTTTCCCAAAGTGGAATAGTAAAACTTTGGGCACCTATAACTATTGGGAGTAAAACAAGAAATATTACAACCGATTTGTTTTTTCTTTTTTTCATATTGTCACTTAATTATTTACCATTATTGTTTTGTTTAAACTGTAAAGGGATATTATTCATATAACTTTCGTTAAAAACTATTCCATCAGTATTATTAACAATATTTCCCTTTTTAACATTTTTGAAATTACAGTTTTGTAAAGTTATATTTTTAATTTTTGATTCCGGAAGTCCTTCAACAAATAATCCATATTTGCTCTTTTCGCTTGTAACATTTACAAAAAAAATATTTTTAACAATTGGCAAATAGTTACCAGCAGAACCTTCGCCGGATGAATCGTATTTTAGATTTATCTTTAAAATTGCTTCAGAGACTTCACCTATTTTCACATTCCGAACATAGATATTTTCAACTGTTCCACCTCTGTGCATATTTGTTTTTATTCTTATAGCTCTTAATAAATACGGACTATCCATTTTACAATCTTCCACAAAAATATTTTTACATCCACCCGATATTTCACTTCCAATAACCACACCGCCATGTCCATCTTCCATTTTGCAGTTTCTTATAATTATATTTTCACTCGGTTTACCAATTTTTCTGCCGTCATTATTTCTGCCCGATTTTATCGCAATACAATCATCTCCGGTTTTAAAATAACAATCCTCAATTAACACATCTTTGCAAGATTCCGGGTCGCAGCCATCATTATTAGGCCCATCTCCAGTTACGGTTACGCCCTTAATAATTATATTCTCACTTTCAACAGGATGAATAAACCACATTGGGGAATTCAAAAATGTAACACCGCTAAGTAAAATATTTTTACATCTCAAAGGTTGAAAAAAATTTGGACGAAGATAATGGCCTTTACCGAAAATTCTTTTTTCAACCGGTACATTATTTTGATTCATTTTTCTAAGTAACGGAACACCTGCACTATCTAACTGTGAAGGCATTCCCTTTTTCCATCCATCCGGTTTACTACCACACCAGTTCCACCAATTATCAATGCTTGCCTGTGCATCAAAAGTTCCTTTGCCGGTTATAGAAATATTTTCTTCTTCAAAAGCCCTTATTAGCGGGGAATAGTTATAACATTCAATTCCTTCAAATCTTGTTAGTACAACAGGCAAATAGTAATTAGAATTAGTTCCGAACTTAATTGTTGCTCCTTCCTTCAGATACAAATTAACATTACTTTTCAAATTGATTGGACCATTACACAAAAACATTCCGGATGGAATTATAACTTTACCTCCGCCGGATTTGTTACATTCCAATATTACTTTATTTATGATAGTATTGTTGTCAAACTTGTTATCTCCTTTTGCTCCGTAGTTTATAATGTTAAAATCAATATCTTTAAATTTTGGCGGATTAGTCTTTTTAAGAATTTCTTCTTTTTGATTCCAAGCGATTGTTTTATGCTCTTTATTTTTTTGTGAGCAATTTATTAAGAGAAAAACAATCACTAACATTTTTATGTAATAATTTATCATTCAATTCCTTTTATCTTAGTTTTAGCATTTACCGAGACTTTAATATTGCAAAAAGAAGAAAATATAATTATTAGAAGACTTGGAATAACCTGATATTGCAAACCTCGATTCTATTTATAAGAAGTATAACAACTTTTCGACAGAATGCTTACTTAATATACTTACAACAAATTGGTTTTTCTGTGAGAATCTGCAATCGGATTGATTCATTTTTATAACTCACGCACGCCTAAAAAGCTGGCGGGCAGGCTAAATCCTCACTTTTGTAAAGAGAGAACTATTTGAAAATCCGATCACATATCCTTTTGGGGAAACCAATTTGTTTCTGGTATATGATAAAATTATTATTGTGTTACATGATTTAATATTTCACTTAAACCAAATTAAGAATAAACGAATATGATTTAGCTTGTTCAATATATTTTTTTTCAAGAGATTTATCTGTGATTATACGATCAATATTTTTGATCTTGCTAATAAATCCCATTTGTCTTTTGCCGAACTTAGTAGCATCAGCAATAATAATTGTTTCTTTTGCAATTTCTATCATAAGTTTATTTAATTCCGCTTCCATGTGGTTATAAGCCGTAATGCCAATTTCAAAATCAATTCCATCAACTCCAAGGAATAATTTATCAGCAACACTATTTTGTATAACATTTTCGGCAAGTTTACCGGAATTACCGTATGTCTCTTTATTAAATACTCCGCCTATCATAATTAATTCATTATCACTTTCAGCTATTTCATTAGCAACATTTAAACCGTTTGTTATAATTCTTAGTCCGCTTCTTTGCTTTAATTTGCGTGCTATATGCACAGCAGTAAAACCGGAATCTAGAATTATTATTTCTCCTTCTTTTATTAATGATTCCGCAAAAGCTGCTATCCTTTCTTTTTCTTTGAATCGGATTTTTTCTTTTTCAACAATTGATAAGTTATTTCCAATATGTTTATTTAATAATGCTCCACCGTGAACTCTTTTTAACACTCCCTTATTTTCCAAAAAATCCAAGTCCTTACGAATAGTAACAACAGAAGTATTAAATTCATTTTTCAAATCACTAATAAGTAATCTCTTTTTCTTAACAATCATATTACTTATTGCTATTCGACGTTCTGTACTTAACATTTTTCTCTTCCTTTCATTTTTAGACAATACTAATAATTTTTCCCGCTTATTCTAAGCGTAATTTGCTTACCACGAAAGACCCTGAATAGGATTTCATTAATTAAACAACCTTCAAGATTCTGCTGATATTTATTTATTATAGTTGAATGTTTCAAATTATTTTTTTCTTGATAAATTCGTCCAAATTAATTGGCAAATTAGTTTTTGATGATTCATAAATAGCCAGAACAATAGCTAAAGATTTTAGACTTTCTTCACCGGAAACGGGTGGTGATATATTTGAATTTATTGAATTAACAATGGTTTCAAATTGAGTTTTATGGGGTTCAATTGAAAATCCGCTTAAAGGGCTGTTAGCTCCGGTAGAGTTTTTATAATTTTCTTTTTGAGTTTTATAATTTTTTTCATTTTGTTTTTTTAGAATTTTTACATCATTACTTATAATGATAGTGCCGGTTTCTCCATGTAATTCAATTCTTTTCGATTGTGCAGGCTGCACGGAAGTTGATGCTTCTATAACACCAATTGCTCCGGTTTTAAATTTCACAACCGCAACTGCATTATCTTCACCTTCAATATTCTTATGAGTAAAAATTCCTACTTTTCCATAAATCGTATCAACATCACCTATAAACCATTGCATTAAGTCAATAGAATGAATTGCTTGATTAATAAGGACACCGCCTCCGTCCAGTTTGAATGTACCACGCCATAAAGCACTATCATAATATTCTTGAGAGCGATACCATTTTACATAGGCATCAGCCATAAAAATATTGCCGATTATTTTTTCATTCACTTGTTTTTTTACTTCAATAATTTCAGGTATAAATCTACTTTGATAAATTACGGACAAATGCACGTTATTATTTTTACATTTTTGTATTAATCTATTAGCTCTTTCTAATGTTATTTCTATAGGTTTTTCAATTATAACATGCTTCCCTGCTTCAGCTGCTTTTCCACCGTAATCCAAATGATTACCGCTTGGAGTACAAATGGAAACAATATCCAATTCATCGTCCGAAATAAATTCGTCCCAATTTGTACTCCATTTAACATCAAATTTTTCACCACATTTTTTTACGTTTTCTTCGGTTCTGCTAAATAACGAATATAATTCCGAATTAGATGATTTTTGAATTGCTTGTGCTTGAATATCCGCTATAATTCCACAACCGGCAATACCTATTTTAAATTTTTTAGTTTTCATTTATTTATCTTTTTAAGATTGTTCCACATTGTTTATAAACGTCGGTGTAAAGCCGGCGGCTACAAAATAATTTTATTTTTCAATAAATAAATAGAAATTAATATTCTACTTTTATCATACCTGAATTTCCCTTGCTACTTTTACGTACTATTATTTTTCTTTTTGCCAAGAGAAAAATCCAATCATCTTTTTGAGAATTTAGGAATTTTTCAAGTATAGAAAATTGTTAGTATAAAAACCAATAGAAGTTTACTATTATAATATTAGGTTTTGCAAATGCTTAACTATTTATGATAATATTTTACTTTTTTTAATTTTTTCCATGCACCTCTTGTAAAATCGGGATATTTAATTGGCATTCCATGATTCTCTACAGACTTTTCGGATAATTCCGCTAAAGCAGACCATTCGGCAGCATCGTAAACATCTTGGTCTAAAGGTAATCCGTTTCGTAAACAATAAATAAGTCTGTAATCCATAATAAAATCCATACCGCCGTGCCCGCCAACTTTTTTTGCTTCTTCACCTATTTCTTTTGTAATAGGATGTTCATATACTTTTAATAAACTATCTAGTTGTTCTTTAGGCAATGGTTTATGATGTCCGCTGTGATAATTATGGTCAAGTACAATTTGTTGTACGGGATATTTACATGCATAGCCTTTTGTTCCGCTAACCAGCTGTATTCTGCTATATGGTCTGGGACTTGTAACATCATGCTGAATTAACAATGTTTTACCATTTGCAGTACGTATTAAAGAGGTATTCATATCTCCATTTTTATATTCACGCTTTGCAAATTTGGAATTCTCACCAAAATTATGTTTTGCATACTCTGTCATTCCAAATTGATTTGTTGACATAGAAGTTACATATTCCATTCTATCGCCACGATGAATATTTAGGATATGACAAAGAGGACCAAAACCGTGTGTTGGATACAAATTCCCGTTTCTTTTAGCATTTTGTTCTAACCGCCACATTTTCCAGTAACCGCGGTTATGAGGATCGGTATTAAAATTATGTCCTCTTAAATCATGTATATATGAACCTTCAACGTGAACAATTTCACCAAATAAACCTTCTTCAGCCATTCTGTGTTCTGCCATTTCAAAAAAATCATAAACACAATTTTCCAATTGCATAAAATGACGTTGCGTTTTCTCAGCTGTATTTACAAGTTGCCAACATTCATCGATTGTTGTTGCAGCGGGCACTTCCGATACGGCATGTTTGCCATGTTCCATTGCGTAAACCGCCATTGGAGTATGATGATTCCAATCCGTAACAATATAAACCAAATCTATATCTTTATTTTCACTTAGTTGTTTCCAACCGTTTTCTCCGGTATATACAATAGCTTTAGGTAATCCGGCATCTGCAATAATTTTTTGTGCTCTTTCAATTTTCCATGGAACAAGATCGCATATTGCCGTAATTTTTGCTCCTTTGATATGAGTGTATCTATCAATAGCAAAACTTCCTCTATTTCCAAGTCCAATAAATCCAATATGAACCGTATCTATTGGAGCACATCTTAATTCCAAAACATCTTTTTGTCCGGCAGGTCTGGCCGGTTCGGGAAATAATTCAACAGGCTGAAAAATTTTAGTTTGAGTATTTGTTTCAACATTACTACACGAGACTAATAAAAGTGTTACAATTAAAATAATTAGAAATATTTTCGTTGTTCTAATAAAATTCATTTTACTTCTCCTTTAATATTTAATTTCCGTATTTGTTAAATAGTTTATATAATAATTTTGAATATTTTTTTTCAAATCGATATCGACAATTTGAAAATTATTTATAGAATTTTTATTTATAAAAGCATCCTTCACAATTCCTAATTTTTTCTGAGCTATATTAACCGGAATAATTTTATCAACATGATCTTTTGGGTTTAAAATCAATAGTTTATTTGGTGCAACAAGTGCTTCCAAATCCGGTAAATCATAAGCTGTTAAAGCCCCGGGAACAATTGCAGGTAAAGGATTTACAATATAAAATCTATTCATAACAATAGAGCTATATGAAATAAGAGGATTTAATAAAACAATTTTAGAAAAATTATTT
>JALSNL010000406.1 GCA_026987055.1 Melioribacteraceae bacterium
TTACTCTATGTACGTCCGTCATATAAGGTTCAAACGCAAAACCAATTCGGAACATTGTCGGCGGAGAAAATTCTTGCCATTCGTTTTTTTCTCTTTTACCCCAAAGTAAAATTTTTCCATCGGTTGTAAGTTGATTGCCAAAGTTTGTTACGGTTACTGCAAAACGAGTTGTTCCCAAGCCCGTCCAATAATAAGTTCCCAAATCAATCATTACACCGCGCATTTTTAATTTATCCATTGTGGATTCTATATATCTTACCGTAGCACCAAAGCTAAATTGCGTAGTCAATTTTTTTGAATAAGATAATGATAAAGCCAAATCACCGACGGTAAAATATTCTCCTGTACCAAAAGGATTAAATTCCGTAGTAACCGGCATATCTTTCATGTGTAACGATGTAATGGAAAAACCCAAAGCATCGTTCTCGGAAAAATGATATACGGTTCCGGCAAATTCATGTTTAATATCCGCAACCCATTCATTGTGGGAAAATGTAATTTGATTTTCTTTGGTTTGCACAAGTCCTGCCGGATTCCAATAAAGTGCAGAAGCATCATTTGCAACCGCAACAAAAGCATCTCCCATTGCAGTAGCTCTGCTGCCGACACTGATTTTTAAAAATTGTGCCGTAGAAATTCCGGCACGCTGACCACCAAGCGTTGGAAATAATTGAGCTTTTGTTTCCTTTATAGTAACAAATAGTAATATGACGAGTAATATTTTTTTCATAAAAATTTTATCTGATAAAATATCAAATATGTTATTTGCTTTTTCTGTTATTAAAATCTAAAACTTATTCCAAACTTTACATTTCTTCTTGTTAAATACCTAGCCGGATTAAACGGATAAGGAGAAATAGGAGCTTGCAAATCCGGATATCTCGGGTCATTCCAATTTATCGGAACATCATCACCGTATTCGTATGCTTTACCCGTTACGGGATTTATAATTGCACTGTTTTTTGTATCCAACAAATTATTTACTTCGATAAAAAACTTAAACTTCATTCCTGCCAAGGTAAAATATTTTTCAAAATTTAAGTCAATCCAAAACCAATCGTCTCCGGTTTTACTGTATCTGTTTTTCCTGTCTGCAGTATATTCGGGTTTACCGTCAAGTGTGTAATTACCGGTAAAAATATACGGTGTATATCTTTTACCCGATTGCCAGTAAAGCCGGATGTACAAATTCAAGTCATCCAAAAATCCCGGAGCAATTCCAAACAAGGGTTTATCTTTTTCAACATAAAAATTCATACTGGAAGATATTGTAAAAGGTCTATCCCACGAAACATATTCTTCTTTAATCGATTCATCCAAATCTCCGCGTAAAATTAACACACCTTCATCGGCAGAAGAACTTTTACCTGTTACTTGTGCGTAAGAAAATGTTGCCATTCCGGTAAACCATTTTCCCATTCTCTTTTTATATTCAAGTTCTATTCCGCGTGAACGTGCATAATCCAAATTTGCATAAGTAATAAAACTTTTTGTGGCAAATCTTGCGGAGCTTATTTTTGCGGTTTTGGTTCTGATATAATCAAAAATATCTTTATAGTAAGCCGTTACCGTTAAAACATCATTTTCGGTAAATTGTGTTTTAAGTCCAAGCTCATACGCAACGGTAGTTTCCGGATTAAGATTAGGATTACCGAATTTTTGAAAAGAGGATTTTGCACTTTGCGGACTAAGCTTTGCATAAACAAATTGCGGTTTTGGCCATTTACTAAAATGTCCGTAACTGAAAAACAAAATTTGATTATCACTTATCGGATGTGAAATTCCAAGGCGCGGACTTAATCTGGCTTTAAATCTTCTATCACCGAAAAACTTAAATGTATTTTTTTCGTAAGCTTTACGTGTTTCATCCGGAATTGTAATTACATCTTTATTCTTAACGGCATCATCAACATACTTGCCCGGGAACCAATAATCATAACGAAGACCGAAGTTTAAAATCATTCCGCTGAAGTTAATATTATCTTGTGCATAAAAAGAACCTCTTGCAGGATGCACTTTATAAATATTATTGTTCAATCCGAGTTCACCAATCCAAGGTTTGTAAATATCAACAACTTGCATTTCTTGAAAGACCAAATTAAAGCCGGACTTAAATTTATTTTTTTCATCAAAGAAACTTGTTACGTCTCCTTTAATAGAAAACTCTTCAACATAATGATCCCGCCACGTATAAGGATTTCCCACATCCCAAAGTCCGTCTCCTGGAATAACACCTATTGTATCTCCGTCAATATTATAATATTCAATAGGAAACGTAGCAATATCTTTCGGTTCGTTATATTCCGTCCAATACTTACCGTTTGCATCTGCACGCAAATTTGAAAAGAAATGATTTAATTTTAATTCGTAAAATGTTTTCGGATTTAATGTATGCGTCCAACTTAAAGAATTGTATTTATTGTTGTGAGTAAACACATTTGCGTTATCCAAAATATTTTGAAATTTATATTGGTAGCCGGGACTCGGTTCAACATATTCCAAATTGGATTGGAGCGATTGCGAATTTTGATTTATATTAACCGATTGATTAAACGAATAAACCAATTTCATAGTAGGTGAAATTTTATACGAAATTTTACCCAACCAAAACCAACTGTTTTCCGCTTTAGGTGCAAATTTGGTTCCGTAAAATGTTGATGAATAAAGCTGCTTAGCCGTTGGTTTGTAATAACCTTGTGTTATTCCGTCACTTGTTCCCATATAAAAACTGCCAAAGAGTGCAATTTGTCCGGGAATTTTAATTCCCAAAGAAGGCAACAAATATTTTGTAATAGGTTCCGGTCCGCTTAAATTTGCTTCCAACACTTCCAAATTAAAAACATTAAAAGAAGATGTGTTTCCGAAGTTATCTCTTTTGTAAGAAATTGAGCCGGAATATTTTTCGTGCCCTTCTCTGGTTTTTACATTTACAATACCGGAAGTTGCTTGACCGTATTCCGCATTGAATCCGCCGGTAATTACTTCCACTTCTTCAATTGCATTGGAACTAAGCTGTAAACCGAAACCTGTGCCTGCCAAAGGATCTTGAACGGAAACACCATCCAGTAAAAATGCATTTTCGTAAGAACGTCCGCCGCGAATATGAATTTCGTTATTTGATTTTATTACACCTGCTTGCTGCGAAACCAAATCTTTTACATCTTCAACTACCGCCATTTCAATTTCTTCTCTGGATACCGATCTTTTACTTTGCGTTTCTTCAACATCTACCAATGCTTTCTTTCCAACAACAACTACATCTTGACTCATTGTCAGAACCGTTTCCTGTAATTTAACATTTAACGCTGTTGTCTTTCCGGCAGATATTTTTATACCGGTATATTTCATCGTTTTGTAACCGATTAAAGAAATTTTTACGGTATATGTACCGGGATTTATTTTAGAAATTTTATATTTCCCGTTCATATCGGTTGCGGCGCCGTAATATGTTCCTTGTAAAATAATATTAACGCCCGGCAATGCTTCTCCGGAATTTTTATCCGTTATTGTACCTGTAATTTTGCCCGTTGTTTGAGCAAAAGTAATTCCCGAAAAAAGGAACAATAATATTAGTATATAAGTATTTTTCATTTTACAGCTAAAGATAAATTATTCACATTAAATAAACGTTTCTTTTTTTCATCTGCATTATTTGCTTCTTTCAATATCACCACCCATTTATCGGTATTTCCTAAATGTTTGTAACTATAATCCATTACTTTATCTTTTCTTTAAGTTTTAAGATTTCTCTGTCAAAATCGGAGATATAATTTTTATCTTGAACAATTCTATATTTATCGTATTCGGCTTCTGCTTTTAATTTTGCTTCAAGTGCAGAAATTTTTCCTTTATCTTTTAGAATAGGATAATCCGAAAGATCCAAAAATTTATCCAAATACACCCGCCAGTCTTTCATATTCATAACAATTCCTTGTTCCGCACGGTTTTCAGCCAAATCAAGATATGCAGTTACCAATCGTTGCAATTGTTTTAAGTGTTCCTTATTTAAATAATTTTTGGCAACAGTTACATCAGATTTTAATATTTTACCTTTGGGTGCATGTTTCCAAGTTTTTAGCCCCATATATATTTTTTTTGCATCTGCTTTGGAATAAATAATTTCCGCAGCAGTTTTTCCTGTTATTGCCCAATGTAATTTGTTTTGAACAGTAGCAAAAAAATCTTTTGTCGTTTTATCGTTAGAATCATAATCCGCCGAAAGAGCATAAATATCAGTAATCTTCTGATAAAATCTTCTTTCGCTAATACGAATTTCACGAATGCGTTCAAGTAATTCATCAAAATAATCTTTACCGAAATGCTTCATTTGTTTCAGACGTTCATCATCCATAGCAAAGCCTTTGATGATATATTCATGAAGTATTTCCGTAGCCCAACGACGAAAAGCTATGGCTCTGTGTGAATTTACTCTGTAACCGACAGCAGTGATTGCTCTTAAATTGTAAAATTTTGTTTTGTATGTTTTACCATCTTGCGCAGTGTGTGCAAAATTTGCACATACTGAATTTTCTTCAAGTTCGCCATCTTTAAAAATAGATTTTAAATGCTTTGTAATAACACTTCTATCTTTTTCAAAAAGTTCGGATATCTTTTTTTGTGTAAGCCAAAGCGTATCGTTTTGAAAATAAACTTCCACATTTATTTTACCGGAATCGGTTTGAAAAATGACAAAGTTTTCTATTCTCTGCAATTTACTCGGCATTCTTTTCCTTTTAATTTGATAAAAATCTTAGGCTGCTTTTATATGTTTATTTTTAAAATTGTTGCGCATTGCTTGGCGTACTTTTAATCGTTTACAAATCTATAATTTTATTGTGTGTGCAAAAATCAACCGTAAAATTTCATCCCTCTATTTAATCATTTCACTTTTTATAACGTCAACCCAAAATCATCAAAAATTATTTTTTCCAAAAGTATTTTTACATTTCCTATATTTCCATCGCATTCATGCAAAGGAAGTCCGAAGAAAAATATTTTGTTATCATTACTTTTAAATCCAATTACATTTGTACCCAAACCGACATCCGGTGTAACTTTATATATTGCCGTTGCAGATGCCGTAGAAGGATAAAAGAATTTAACTTTAATACTGCTGCCGGTTGTCTTTAATTCCGGGTAACCGTTTGCCAAACTTTCAATAGTTACTTTCGATTTCAAAAATTTCAACGGTGCACTAACACTATCAATAGGTAAAATATCTTCAAGTTGAACAATATCAACAGGATGCGGCAACACCGTTGTAAATAAAACTTTGCCTCCGTTTGCCGTAAATTTTTTAATTGTTGTAGCAGCCAAATCCATATCGGGTTGATTATCGGAATACCAGAGAAGAACATCAAACAATTTTATTGTTTCCATAAATGTAATTGACTTGTAAGGGATTTCGTATTTATGAATATCCCAAACATCATACTTTCCGGTAAAGCTTCCGTTTTGTAAAGCATTTAAATTTTCTTCATAAAAATTTGCCGAATTATCTTTTTTTGTATTATCATCAATCAGCAGCAGCTTTCCTTTCGGTTTACGTACAAACCATTTGTTATTATCATCCTTAGGTAATTTTATAAATTCACTTTTTGCTCCGGATATATCTTCCGCTTGGACAAATATTTTGTTGTTATCGTCAAGTTTTATTCCCGGTAATTTTTGAGAAATTAAATTTCCGTTTACAAGTATATCCATTAACGGATTGATGGAGTTTATATCTTTAATTCTAATTGTTATATTTCTTATTTCTCCGTCAAGTGAAACTATTTTTGTAGAATCATTAAGCGCAATGTTTATACTTTTAATTGATTCCACACCATCCAAATCATCGGCGTTCCAGCCTAATGTCATTACAGGAAATGATTCCGCCGGTAAACTTGTTAGTTGATTCCATTCTATTGTTGGCTTTGTATTTTTAATAGGAAATTTTTGCTGTGCCGGTGTTAAATCAATTGCACCAATGTCCGTAAAAGGTTCACCCTGATTGTATTTCCCGTCTTTGTTTACATCTTCAAAAGGTTCGGCTCCGTAATTGATTCCGTTTTGTGTTATATTATTATCATACTTGCCGTTCCCTGAATTATCAACAGCGGCAACTTGAAAATTATACAAAGTATCGCTTGCACCAATTTGCAATGCAAAAGATATCTTATTTTTTTTGGTGAATTCCCATTTGTCATTATTCCATCTATAAAAGTAGCCTACAATAATTCCATCGGGATCATCGCCCCACCAGTTAATTGTTAATTTACTCGGCTGCTCACTTATTGAAGAATCCGGATATAAAAACAATGATGTTTCCGGCGGAAGATTTTCATGTTTGCTGCCGTTAACAGATTCGTCGCAACTAACAAACATTGCAAACAGTAATAACAATAGTAATATGGTGGTAATTTTTTTTATCATAAATATTTTTATTGATTAAACCTATAACTTAAATAAAACAATTAAGCCGGACGTATTTTTTACATCCGGCTCTTAGGCAAAATTATTTTATCAACAACATTTTTTTCACAATTCTTTTTGAACCGTAATTTAATTGGTAGAAATAAATTCCGGTTGAAAAATTTGAAGCATCAAATATTACTTTATAACTACCCGGTTTTTGATTTCGGTTTACCAAGGTTGCTATTTCCCTTCCGAGAAGATCATAAACTTTTAATTGGACATTCGTTCCGTTTATCGTTCCATTTACTTTGTTTTTCAACACACCCCTAACCCCTCTCGAGAGGGGAATATTATATTGTATTGTTGTTGTAGGGTTAAACGGATTAGGATAATTTTGAGACAACGAATATTTCAATGAGCTTTCAGTATCTTTAATAGATGTAATTTCCTCTAAGGGTCTTAGCCATACTGACCAACTATCCGGTCCGCCGGCAAA
Organism: Melioribacteraceae bacterium; assembly: GCA_026987055.1. GTDB lineage: Bacteria > Bacteroidota > Ignavibacteria > Ignavibacteriales > Melioribacteraceae > JALSNL01. Next base: position 6,893 of record JALSNL010000406.1, read on the forward strand.
CATAGTAGAAGTATTATTAGCTAAAGCCGAAACATATGGATTTTGTGGGAATCCATCATTGATAGTTTTCCAAGTTGCTCCCATATCTGAAGATGTAATAATTCCGCCATCATTAGAGCCAAGTCCGGCAAAAATCTCATCGCCAATCATTAGTAATGAAGTTATTGTCGGATTATCCATAGCGGTTGTTGCTTCTATCCAATTAGCTCCATTATCATCCGAATAAAAAATACCACTAAGGGTACCAATAAATATTCGACCTGAAACACTAGTAAAACATGTGATAAATTTATTTACATTAAAACTATTATTTATATTTTTCCAATTAATTGAATCAATATTACTAATAAATAAACCGTCATTATATGTTCCTGCAAATATATTTTGTCCAATAATTCCAATTGATCTAACATCTAAATCAGTTAACCCATTATTTACAGCATCCCAATTTGCTCCTTTATCGGAAGAATGATAAACTCCTTGACTTGTCGCTATAAAAATCTCATCACCCTTTAGTGCAATAGATTCAAAAAATATTGAGTTCGGTATTCCATTATTAGAAGCAGACCAATTATTTCCTGTATCCGAAGAAATAAAAAAACCTCCATATTTAACTCCGGCATAAAGTGTAGAATCATCACAAGCCAAAACAGTTACATCTAGGTTATTAGAAGGTAAACCCCTATTTGCTTGTGACCACGTTTTGCCATTATCAACTGATAAATAAATTCCGGAGTTCTGGGAACCAACAATAACAGTATTACCACATACTGCCATTGATTCAACTGAACCATGAGGAGTATATGTTGTTTTAACCCACTGTGCGTTGGCATTTGTTAAAGTAAAGAAAAAAACAAAATATAAAATTATTCTATTCATAAATAATTCCTTTTTTACTTAATTATGATTAAACTTTTTTCAAAAAAATTATTTTATCAACAACATTTTTTTCACAATTCTTTTTGAACCGTAATTTAATTGGTAGAAATAAATTCCGGTTGAAAAATTTGAAGCATCAAATA
>JALSNL010000407.1 GCA_026987055.1 Melioribacteraceae bacterium
GGTCTCCATTTAAAAAATGGTGATGGAAATGCCATAAGATTTTCCTTATTATTTATTTATAATTTAGTATCGAAATAAAAATGCATTGGTTAAATAAGATATCTCAATGTTAATATATAAATGACGTTAATCTAAAAACTCACCCCAACCCCTCTCTTAAAAAGAGAGGGACTGCTCCCTCTCCCTTTGGGAGAGGGTTGGGGTGAGGGTTCATTTGCTGACAAAATACATTTAAATTTAAACTAACAATAAAAATTAGTGTATATTCAAATAAATAGAATATTAAACATTTTCAAAATATAATATTGTCGTTAGAGTATAAAAATCTATTTTGGATTCAAAAAAAAGTAGATTCAAACATTTAGTGAGCTTCAAGCCAATTATTTCCAATTCCGGTTTCTGCAATTATCGGTACTTTAAGTTGCATAGCATTTTCCATAAGATCTTTTATTACGGGTTGCAGTTCTTTAATTTCATCTTTATGAATATCAAAAAGTAGTTCGTCGTGTACCTGTAAAATCATTTTGGTTTTTACTTTCCGTTTTTCAAATTCATTGTGAATTTTAATCATTGCAATTTTAATCATATCCGCAGCGGTTCCTTGTATTGGCATATTAGTGGCAACTCTTTCTTCAAATTGACGTACAACTCTATTTTTACTGTTTATATTTTTTAAATATCTTCTCCTACCGTTTAGAGTTTCTGCATATCCTTTCTCTCTTGCTTTTTCTATAAATGTATTAATCATATCTCTGATGCTGGCAAATTTTTCAAAATAAGTATCAATAACTTCTTTAGCGTGTGCTCTTGATATTCCAAGTCTGGAAGCTAAACCGAAAGCTCCGATACCGTAAAGAATTCCGAAATTTACTTCTTTTGCTTTTCTTCTCATATCGGAGGTAACATCTTCAGGTTTAACAGAAAAAACCAAGGCAGCTGTAGAACGATGAATATCTTCGCCATTCTTAAAAGCATTTATCATAGCTTTATCTTCGCTTAAATGAGCCATTATTCTAAGTTCAATTTGACTATAGTCTGCACTTAATATAGAATAGTTTTCGTCAGTAGGAATAAATGCTTTTCTAATTTCTCTGCCAAGTTCAGTGCGTATTGGAATATTTTGTAAATTCGGATTTATGCTTGATAGTCTTCCTGTAGATGCAATTGTTTGGTTAAAAGTTGTGTGTATTCGTTTATTAGAATCTACCATCTTTGGTAAAGCATCTGCATAAGTGGATTTTAATTTTGTAATTTGCCTGTAATTAAGTAACAAGTCAATAATTTTATGTTCACCTTGTAAAAGTTCTAAGGATTTTGCATTTGTTGAAAATCCGGTTTTGGTTTTCTTTGATGGTTTAAGCTTTAGTTTTTCAAATAAAATTACTTGAAGTTGTTTCGGTGAATTAATGTTAAATTCTTCTCCGGCTAATTCATATATTTCTTTTGTATAGTTTAATATAAGAATATCCAAATCTTTGCTAAACTTATTTAATGTTTTTACATCTAACTTTACTCCGTTATACTCAATTTTTTCCAGAACCGGTGCCAAAGGGAATTCAATATCAAATGCTAATTCTTCTAAATTTTCTTCTTTTAATTTTTTACTAAGAACTTTGTACAGTCTGTAAGTAATATCGGCATCTTCGCAAGCATAGTTACTAAGTGTTTCCAATTCTATAGAAAATATTTTTGTAGGATCTTTTTTATCTCCTATTATTTCACCGAATGAAATAGGTCTATAATTCAAATATTTTTCGGCAAGTGCATCCATCCCGTGTTTCTGATCGGGATCAATTAAATAACTTGCAAGCATTGTATCAAAGTAAAAACCTTTTAGGAAAATGTTGTAATTATGAAGTACTCCAATATCATATTTCCCGTTTTGGCAAATCTTTTTAATATTCTTATCTTCAAAAACCGGTTTGAAAATTTTTACAAAATCATCTGCACCAAGTCTATCGTCAAGGTTAATAGCAAATAAATCTGTTTGTTCAAGAAAAGGATTGATGGCTACAAAATAAGCTTCACCGGATTTAATTGAAAATGAAGCCCCGGCAAGTTTTACTTCCAAAACATTAAGTGAATCGGTTTCCGTATCAAAAACAAATTCTTTTTGTTTCTTTAATAATTCTGCCAAGCTTTCTGCACCTTTAACTGTTGTAACCAAGTGATATTTGGTGTTCTTCTTATCAAAACTATCTATTTTAACTTGTTCGTCATCTTCAGTAATATTTATAGTATCTCCCAGGTAAACTTTTCTTAATCGGTTGTAAAGATTTTTGAATTCCAAATCTGTAAATAAATTTTGTAATTTCTCAAAATTCGGTTCAGGTAAATTATTTTCAAAATTAAAATCCATATCAATATTTGTAACAATGGTTGCCAGCTTTTTGGAAAGGAAAGCATTCTCTCTGGAATTTTCCAGTTTTGTTCTAACACCTTTTTTTTCAATTTTATCTATGTTGGCATAAATATCTTCTAATGTTCCAAATTGTTGAATTAAAGGCTGTGCAGTTTTAGGTCCGATGCCTGCAACTCCTGGAATATCATCGGAAGAATCTCCGACCAATGCAAGAAAATCAACCATGTATTTAGGTTCAAAACCGTAACTTTCAATTACTTTTCCTTTATCAATAATATTTAATTCTTCTGTGCTTTTACCGGGTTTAATTAACTTTACGTTGTCTGTTACTAATTGTACATAATCTTTATCCGGTGTTACTGCAAAAGAATCGTAATTTTTCTTTTCAGCAATTTTTACTGCTGTTCCAATTATATCGTCTGCTTCATAACCTGGTTTAATATATAAAGGAACATTAAGACTTTCTACAAATTCTTTAATACGTTGTATTTGGGGAATCATATCATCAGGCATAGCTGAACGGGAAGCTTTATAACCTTCGTAAATTTCATGTCTGAAAGTTTTTTCTTTAGAATCAAATGCAACGGCTAAATAATCAGGTTTTGTTTGTTCAATAACTTTTAGTAATTGTGTAATAAATCCATAAACTGCCGAAGTTGGTTCGCCGTTTGATGTAGCCAATGGTCTGTTCATAAAAGCGAAGTAAGCTTTATAAGCCATAGCCAAAGCATCTATAATTACAAATTTGTTCTTATTCATATTATTTTATTTTTTACTTTCTTGTTTTAGGTATTAGTTTCAAAATTTGATATTTTGAAGATATAAATTGTTGACAATAAATACTATTTATTTTATAGGATATTATTTCAAATGAGAAAGATAATTTTAATTTTTTTAACATCAATGCTTTTTCTAACAATAACAAATTGTAATGAAAAGGGAATAAAAAACAATTCCACTAGTAATACGATATCACAAACTTCTTTTTTTGTGGCTAACTGGAATATGGAGAATTTATTTGATACGGTTGATGACCCAAATAAAGATGACGAATGGTTTACTCCGTCAAGTCAAATTAATTGGAACGAAGAAAAACTAGAACACAAACTGGCTAATCTTGCCAGAGTAATTAAGTATATGAATAATGGTAAAGGTCCTGATATTTTAGGAGTAGAAGAAATTGAACATGAAGATTTATTAACAACATTAATAAATAAGTACATAAAGAAAAACAGCTATGATGTTGCTTATGCCGAATCACCTGATAAAAGGGGAATAGATAATGGGTTGATTTTTAATAGGGAATTATTTGATTTATCTCTTGTTGAACCAATAAGAATAAATTTAACGGATAATAAAATTACCAGAGATATATTATTAGTAAAATTAAAAAATAGAAAAACTAATGAGGACTTTTATGTTTTTGTTAACCATTGGCCCTCACGCAGAGCAGGATTGAAAAAATCGGAAAAGTATAGAATAAAAGCAGCAGAAACTTTACTGGACAAAGTAAATGAAATATTAGGGAATGATAGTTTAGCAAACATTATTATTTTAGGTGACTTCAATGATTTACCTTCTAATAATTCAGTAAGTAAAATTCTAAATGCAAAAAAAATAAATTGTAATGCTAAAAATGATGGAATATTATTCAATACCGCATATAAATTATTTCAAAAAGGACAAGGGACATATAAATATAAAGATCATTGGAACATGTTAGATCAACTGATAATTTCAAGAAGTTTACTTGATAAAAAGAACACGGATTATAAATGTAATTCATTTAAGATAATTAAGCCTTCATTTATGGTTACCAAAACCGGTAAATATAAGGGAACGGCAAGACCTACATTTGGCGGAAGGAAATACATCGGTGGTTATAGTGATCATTTCCCAATTGGCGTTGAATTTTATTATAACAATGGTAATTAGTAGCTTTGAATATAAACTCTCTTAAATTGATGAGTGTTGTAATTAAAAATTTTAACTATGTTTGCTTTTTGTACTATACAAAAAAATGTAATAAATTACTTATTGACTTTTTTTTATTAAATATGTAACGTTGTTCAATATAAATTTGATTACTTTCAAAAAAATAAAATAAAAACAATTTCGGAGGTACCTTCGCATGGTAATTACATCAGTATCGGGATCATTATCCTTTATTTTAGCACAAGCCAATTCAGGTGGGGCAATATCATATTTACAAGATAAGTTTGTTCAAGGTGGCGTTTTTATGTGGCCAATTCTTTTTGTTCTTGTAATTGGTTTGGCATTTTCATTGGCAAAATTTTATTCATTAATGGCTTCATCAACCAATACTAAAAAATTTATTGTTGCTGTTAAAGATAAATTAGCTAACGGTGGTATTCACGAAGCTATGAAATATTGTGAAAACTCTAAAGGCTCAATTGCTTCGGTTTTTCATGCCGGCTTATTAAGAGCTGATGAAGGAATAGAAGCTGCTGAAAAAGCAATTATGACTTATGGTGCTATTGAAATGAGCTTTTTAGAAAAAGGTTTAATTTGGATTTCTTTATTTATTAGTCTTGCACCGATGCTTGGTTTTACCGGAACTGTAATGGGTATGATTGGTGCTTTTGATGATATTGCAGCAGCTAACCAAATGTCTCCGGCAATTGTTGCCAGCGGTATTTCCGAAGCTTTGTTAACAACATTATTCGGTTTGGTAGTAGCAATGATTCTTCAAGTATTTTATAATTTCTTTGTTTCACGTGTAGATAAAATTGTAGGCGATATGGAAGAAAGTTCAATAGAACTAATTGATGCACTATACGAATTAAAAAAGAAATAATAAAAGTAGAGTATAAATTATGATGCTAAAAAAACGAAAACGTGAAGGTGGTGAGTTTTCCGCCAGTTCAATGGCAGATATAACTTTCCTTTTGCTTCTTTTCTTTCTTGTTACAACTAATATAGATGTTGATACCGGAATTGGAATGACATTGCCCCCAAAAGTAGATGAACAAGAAATTGTTCCAATGTCTAAAGATAGATTGGCGGCATTGCTAATTAACGAAAACGGTGATGTTTTACTTAACGGAGAAATTATTGCAATTCCACAAATTGGTGAAACATTAAAGGAAAGAATTAGAAGTAAAATAAATTTACCCAAAAAGAAAAAATTAGTAGTTTCAATAAAGACTGATAGAAATACTAATTATAATCTTTATATTCAAGCACTGGATCAAGTTAAGGACGCATTTTATTCTGTTAGAAATGAATATGCAATGGGTAAGTGGGGTAAAAAAAGAGATAAAGTTACAGAAGAACAACATAAAGAGTTAAAAGAAAAAATACCAATTATTATTTCAATTGCTGAACCGGAAAAAGTACAATAGAGAAATATTAAAGGAATATCATGAAATTTGAGAAAAAACGTGCTGCTACAAAACAAGAAATACCAACATCATCAATGCCTGATATTATTTTCATGCTATTATTGTTTTTTATGGTTGCAACAACTTTAAGGGAACAAGAAATTTTTGTAAAATTTACTTTACCTGAAGCTAAGGCAGTTGAAAAAATTGAAAACAAAAGGTTGGTTTCCTATATTTGGGTAGGACAAGATGAAAAAATACAAATTGACGATAATATTGTCAAAGTAAAAGCAATTCAAAAAATTATGTATGATAAAAGAGTTGCTTTACCAAATGTTATTGTTTCTTTAAGAGTAGATAAAAATTCTCGCATGGGATTAGTTACGGATATTCAAGAAAGCTTGAGGAAAGCTGATGCATTGAGAATAAACTATTCTGCATTACCTAAATAAAATTAATTGTTTTTATTTTTTAAGCAGGTTATATATTTTATAACCTGCTTTTTTTTTAAATAAAAAATTCAAGGGAATAAAATGAAGCTTAAAGAGAAAGTTAATTTGGATTTAATTGAAGCTATGAAATCTAAAGATAAAGTTAAGTTGAACACTATTAGATCTGTTAGAGCTTTAATATTGGAATTTGAAAAAAGCGGCTCCGGCAAAGAACTTACTGAAGAGGAAGAAATTAAAATGCTCAGTTCGGCCGTTAAAAAAAGAAAAGAAGCCATTGAACAATTTGAAAAAGCCGGAAGAGACGATTTGGCTGTAAAAGAAAAACAAGAGTTGGAAATTTTACTTAATTATTTGCCGAAACAATTAACAGAAGAAGAAATATTAGATAAAGTTAAACAATATGCCGCTCAAGTTGGGGCAACTTCAAAAGCAGATTTTGCTAAGTTAATGCCGGTTGCTATAAAAAATTTAAAAGGTCAAGCCGATGGCGGTACAATAAGAAAAATGGTAGAAAAAGTTTTAGGGGAATAATGTTTAATTACATCGATTATATATTATTATTTCTAATTCTGATAGGTTTTATACTTGGCTATAAAGATGGTTTGGTAAGAAAACTTATTGGTTTAGCCGGGTTAATTGCTGCTATTATTTTAGCAGTCAATTATTCTACTGAACTCGGTAATTATTTGGCACCTGCTTTTAAAAACGAAGTTTATCTTTCAAAAGTAATTAGTGGAATAGTAATATTTTTAGGTACTATATTTTTAGTATCTATAATTAAACGTCTTATTCATCCTGCCGATAAGGTAAACAAATTTATTAATCAAGTTTTAGGCGGTATAGCCGGAGCATTACAAATAACATTTGTGTTAAGTGTATTTTTATTACTTTTAAATATTTTAAACTTTCCAAAAGAAGAAGATAAAAAAGCATCGGTACTGTATTCAAGTATTTATAATATAGTACCAACCGCAATTGAGCTGGTGGTCGGTCCGGATTTCAAACCTGAAGGTTTTATTAAAGATTATATTAAGAGTAAAGATCAAGATACTATCCCTGATGTGTTTTCCACACCGCCTACTAATATAGATTCACTGTTAAATAATGATTAACAAAGAGACACTTGGTAAATTAAGTTATTTCAAAGTACTTTTGCATATCTCCGGTTATGCTGCCACAGAAAACGGGAAAGAATTATTACAAAATACCCTTCCTCTTACTTCCTTAGATGAAATTGTTGAAAAAGGAAATTTTGTTTCCGAAGCAAAAGATTTACTGATAAAAGAGGACTTTCCACCAATAGAATATTTGCCGGATTTAAATGAACCTCTTGCTAGAAGTAATATAGCAGGATTGATTTTAACTAAAACCAATGTGAAAAATATATTAGCATTAGCAACTCAATCCGGAAAAGTTAAAAACTATTTAACAAATTATGCAAATGAAACAACTCTTACTAAAATCTTTTCTGATAAATTATATAAAAATAAAATGTTTGAACAATCACTTGAAAAAATATTTAATGAAAGTGGTGACATAAATGATAATGCCAGTAAAAAATTAAAAGAAATTAGAAAAGAAATAATTGGTAAAAGTGAACAATTAAAAAGTGTAATAAATAAAATATTAAAAAATTTAAGTAATTCATATTTAGTACA
>JALSNL010000408.1 GCA_026987055.1 Melioribacteraceae bacterium
GCCAACGCATATTCTTTAGCGGATATTATTTGATCCAGAGATAAATTGCCAACGGCTACAATAGATAAAATAATATATAATAATGATGTAATAATAATTGATATGTAAATTCCTTTCGGAATATTTTTATTAGGATCTTTGGTTTCGCAAACACCATTGGTAATTAATTGAAATCCTTCATAAGCTACAAAAATTAAGGCTCCCGCCATAAATACGGAAGATGTTCCATGTTCCAAAAAGGGAGTGAAATTTTGCTTGTGTGCAGTTGTTAAGCCAATACCGCCAAATAATGCAAGAATCAGAATTTTTACATAAACAACTATATCTTCAATTTCTCCACTGGCTTTTACACCCCAAAGATTTATAACCATAAAAAATAATAAAGCACTAATTGTTAAAAACATCCTTACTATCGGTGTATTCTGATCGCCTAAAAGATCAGCCCCGTAGGCTCCAAAGGTATAAGCATATAAAGATAATGTTCCAACATAACCAACAATAACTGTCCAGCCGGCAATACCGGCAATATTTAAATTGTTTGGGAATGCTTTTTCCAAATATGTAAAACTAGCTCCGTCATTATGAAATGCTAACGCTAATTTCACATAAGAATAACCGGCAGATAGTGCTATCAAACTACCAATGGCAAATGCAATGGGTGCAGCATTACCACTAATTTCTACCGCCATTCCGAGCACAGAAAATATTCCTCCGCCAATCATACCGCCAACACCAATGGCTACAAGTTCTTTTAATCCCAATTTTTGTTCACTTTTCATATTAACCTTTAGGTATAAAAATAATCTGAATTTAATTACTTAATAAATTTATGTTAGCTATAAAGGATAAAATACTTTCCCTGTTTAACATACCCACAATTTTACCGTCTTCCATAACCGGCATTTGATTAACTCCATCCTTATCCATTTCTTTTAATGCTTCTTCCAAAGGATGATTTACGTCAACAATTTTTACTTCATTTAGTGGTTTCATAACTGCCGTAACATTTGTTTTTTCCCATTTTTCTTGTGGAATCTTTTTTATATCATGTATAGTTAGTAAACCGATATTTTTACTATTGTCTTCAACAATAAAAGCACGTCTGTGTCTAATCAAAATATCGTTTTGAATAAATTCCGAAATTGTAGTATCGGCAGGTACCAATCCGAATGATTTAGTCATTGCTTCTTCAACTGTGTGACCTTGAAGATATTTTGTAAGTACTTGTTTTTGTGTTTGTGAGAATGCGGCACTTTCTAAAAACCATCCGATAAAGGATAACCAAATGCCGTCAAAAAAATCTCCCGACATAGCAATTAAAAATCCAATTGTTATTACAATAAAACCAAAAATTCTACCTATGCCGGCAGTAATTTGTGTCGCTTTTTCAAAATTATTATTTCTTTTCCAAATAATTGCACGTAAAATTCTTCCGCCATCCAAAGGAAAACCGGGTAAGATATTAAATATTCCGAGTATTAAATTTACTATAAACAAATAGTGTGCAATTGCATAGATAATAATTACATTTTTGGTAAAGTATTCTATAATGTAAAACAATAATGCTAAAAGAAATGTTACGGCAGGACCGGCTGCAGCAATTAGAAATTCTTCTTTAGCTTGTTTCGGTTCTTCGGTTATTTCTGAAATACCACCGAAAATAAACATTTTAACTTTTTTTACTTTGTAATCAAATTTTTTTGCCATAAGCGAGTGTCCTACTTCGTGTAAAATTACACTAAGAAAAAATAGGATAGATGTTATAGCACCGGATATCCAATAATAACTTTTATCCCAATTTTTATATTCGGAAGGGAAGTAGCTTACTGAAAGAAGCCAAGTTAATAAAAATAAAACGAGAAACCACGAATAGTCGAATGTTAAAGGTATTCCGGCAATACTGCCTAATCTAATTTGATTTTTGTTAAATGATGTTTTCATTGTTTTTCCTAATTATGATTTAGTTAGAATACTGAAACATTAATATACTTTTTCGGATTTTTTTTGATATCAGAAACTAGTGAATCAACAGAAAGAATTGTTCTGTTAAGGTTATTATATAAACTATCGTTTTGTAAAATATTTCCGGCACTTCCTTGACCTTTATTTATTTTTAATAGTATTGAATCTAATTTTAAAGCTGCAGAAGAAGATTTATTTAAAAATTTCGATAAATTATTTGAACTGATTTTTAGTGATTTAATTAAATCCGAAATATTATTTTTATTATCAGCAGTAAGATTATTTATGTTATTTAACGTATTATGTAAGTCGATGTTCAATATTTTTTTTGTATCTACAATTGTTTGAGATAATCCATTTAATATACTTTCCAAATCCTTTTGTGTTTTATTACCTGTTAAAGTATCCAAGTTATTTAAGATATTTGATATTTTAGGCACTAAAAGATTAACCTCGGAAATCATTCCATCAATTCCATTATTTGCCGAAGTTCCACGTACTGTATCTTCTTCATGAAAATAGTCAGTTAAATGACCTGGGATTATTTCTACTGCTTTACCTCCTATAATACTATAATCTTTTATAACAAATTTTGAATCTAAGGGAATTTTATTTACCCCTTCAATTTTAAGTTTTAATAATACATCATCATTGTATATTTCTGCATTGCTAACTGTACCAACTCTTAAGCCTTTAAAATAAACATCATCTCCTTGACCTAATCCATTAGCATTTTCTACAATAATGTATAAAGGCAAACCAGTTACGAAAAAATTAGATTTTCCAAGAAATAATATTCCTATAATAACAATCAATGTTGCTATTGACATTGATAGTCCGATAAAAAATTCATTTTTTTTAGTATTCATCAAGTAATTTTGCCTCTAATAAAATTGTTAAAAATTTGATTATTTTGCTCCCACATTTCTTTAGCTTTACAAGTCAATATTATTTTCCCTTCATAAAGCATAGCAACATCATCAGAAATGCTTTCAACACCTTTAATATCATGACTTATTATTAATGATGTTATTCCCATTTCAACATTCAATTTTTTGATTAAATTATTAATAATGTTTGAAAGAATCGGGTCTAAACCGGTAGTTGGTTCATCATAAAGTAAATACTTGGGTTTCATAGCTATTGCTCTGGCAATTGCAGCACGTTTAAGCATCCCGCCACTTAATTCATTCGGATAAACATTCCGGATATTTATTAGTCCTACAGCTTCTAAGCTTTCTTTAATTCTTTTTTCTCTTTCGGTAACATCTAAATGTTTTTGTATTTGTAAGGCTAAATCAATATTTGCTCCAACTGTCATTGAATCCCATAATGCTCCGTTTTGAAAAACAAGAGTCATTTTATGTCTAATATATTTGTTAAACTCTGCTTCACTAAAACCATTTGTATTTATACCATCGATTTCAATATTTCCTTTGTCATAAGTAATTAAGCCCAGTATGCTTTTTAACAGAACAGATTTGCCGGTACCGCTTTTACCTACTACACTAAGAATTTTATTCTCTTCAACATTTAAGTTAACACCTTGAAGAACTTTAAAATTACCAAACGACTTATATATATTGTTTATTTTAATCATAAGAAAAATAAGAATGCTGAAATAACATAATCTAACATTAAAATATCAACTGAAGACCAGACTACGGCCAATGTAGTTGCTTTGCCAACACCGTTAGCTCCTCTATTAGAATTAAAACCAAAATATGAACCGAAAATAACAATTACAATTCCAAAGATAAAAGCTTTAACAAGACTTGTAAAAACATCGCTAACATAAAAATTATGATACATACCTTTTAGGAAACCTTCCCATCCCAAATTAATTGTAAAGTAAGATGAAATAAAGCCGGCAAGAATAGCAAAAAAATCCGCAAAAACTAGCAGAGCAGGAACAGCAAACATTGCTGCAATCAAACGCGGCATTACTAAATATTCAACAGGATCAATTGCAAAACTTCTTAAAGCATCAATCTGTTCTGTAACTTTCATAGTTCCTATTTCTGCAGCTATTCCGGCGGCAACACGTCCCGATAAAATTAAACCTATAATAATTGGACCCATCTCTAATAAAATAGACCTAAGTATTAATCCCCCTTCAACCCAAGCCGGAGTTAAGGGACTCATTTGTGTCCCGATTTGAACGCCGAGAGCTAAACCAATAAATACGGAAGTAATTATTACAATAGGTAATGACCTTCTTCCTATATAAATAAATTGCTCAACAATTTGCCCGATGTAAAGATGGAATTTGCGTATGGACGAAAAAGCATGGAATAGCATTATACTTAATCGTCCATAACCTTCAATGGCAGTTCTTGTATAGTAGCCTATTTTTTCGATATATAAATTGAAGTTCATAAGAGATATTTTTTTATTTTATTAATACTACAGGTACATGTGCTTTTCTTGCTACTTTTTCGGCAGTGCTTCCAAGAAGCATTCTTTCAACTGCATTTACTCCTTGGTGTCCCAGAAATATTGAAGTAACTTTTTTTTGTTCTGCCGTATCTAAGATAGTATGGAAGGGAACTCCTTCAATTAACAATATACGTACTTTCTTAAAACCGGCTTTTTCAAATTCAGCCTTCCATTTTTCCAACTTTGCTTTGGCATTTTTAGATAAGTCCCCCATTAAATTTAGATTCTCAATTTCAATGTAGTCTATTCCATCCATATATGGAAATACTCTACTATCTAAAACATTCAATAAAATTAGTTCTTTTGAACACGAAGCTAATTTTTTCAATTCTTTTTTAGCTTTTACAGAATGTTCTGAAAAGTCTGTTGGGAATAATATTTTACGTAACATTTTAACTCCTTATTTATTATTATAAATTAAATTAGTACTACACTAGTTGATGCTTTACGTGCAATTTTCTCTGCAGTACTTCCTAGTAAGATGTTATCTTTGTTTTTATCATGTCCTGTATGTCCAATAAATATAGAGGTCATTTTTTTTTCTTTTGCATATTCTATGATGCTTGTAAAAGGTGTTCCGTTTATAATTGCCGTTTTTACTTTTAATCCGGCTTTCTCCATTTCTATTTTCCATTCATTTAATCTTTTTTGATTTTTTACTTTTAAAGTTCTATCTAAATTTAAGCTGCCGAAGCTAAAACTATCAATATATTCAGCAAATGCCAATCTTTTTTCATCCATAATGTAAAGCAAGGTCACTTCTTTAACTCCACAATTCACCATTTTAATTAATTGTTTCTTTACTCGAATGGATGCTTCTGAAAAATCTGTTGGGAATAATATTTTACGTAACATTATTCTTACCTCATTGATTTGTTTTTAAGTTATGTTTTTTTAAGAATTCTGACATAAATTTATTATCCGATATAAAGTACTTATAGACAACTACTTTTACAACATCATTAATAACTAACCATGTCATTGCATAAGCCCAAACAATACCTGCCCATTTCCAACCAATTGCAGGTACAAAAATTCCGTAAACTGCCATAATTGTACCCAAAATTCTTGTTGAAAAGGTAGCTCCGAATAATAACCAAGAAGGATAAGGTCTTTTGAAGAACCATCCGGTAGTTCTTGTGTTATAAATTGTACCATGTCCGGCTACAACAAGTTTTGCAAAAATAATTGCCTGTACCATTTCTTGAGAGTAATTTGTATAAGTTTCTAACAAAAAGAATATTAGAAAAGAAGAAATAACTCCTGTAATTCCTAATAAAGTAGATAAGCCGAATAATTCTTTATTGTTCCACCTAACCGGTTTCTCATTAATTTTTGTGTTGTCATAAGCAATTGTTAAGATAGGAATATCATTTAACAATGCCAATATAATTATCATCAATGCTGTAAGCGGATAGAAATTGAATACTAAAATTGATAAAGTCATAAAAATAATTACGCGTATTGTTTCGGCTATTCTAAATATTGCATAGCTTTTCATTCTTTCAAAAATTATTCTTGCTTGTTTTATTGCATCAATAATTACAGATATTCCCGGTGCTAAAAGAACAAGATCAGCAGCAGCTCTGGCAGCATCTGTTGCACCTGAAACCGCAATACCTGCATCAGCTTTTTTTAATGCGGGAGCATCATTTACGCCGTCTCCGGTCATTCCAATTATATGATTGCCTTTTTGAAGTTTATCTACAATCATATATTTATCTTCCGGAAATACTTGGGCAAATCCGCTGGCTTTTTCTATTATTTTTACTATTGCTGATTCATGATTTTGTATATGTTGAGAAGTAATTCCTTCCGTATTAAAATTGTTTTCAATTTCCTTAGTAATTTCTTCGGCAAATTCTTGAGCTTTAGTTTCCGGTAATTCAGGGTTTAATTTTTGATGAATAGCTTTAGCTAAAATTTCACTCATTATTATAAAATCTTTTCCTTTAACATTTTTTAATTCATCAGCTTCTCTAATATTTGGTTCCAGCCCTAATTTTAAAGCAATTTGATTTGCAATTGCAATATTGTCTCCTGTAACCATTTTTACATCCAAACCTAATTTTCTGGCTTCTATTATCGTATCCTTTGCGTCGTCCCTAGGTGGATCAAAAAGTGGTATTAACCCAACGTAGCTAAAATTTTGGTTACTTTTATTTTTAATTGCAACACCTAATG
Organism: Melioribacteraceae bacterium; assembly: GCA_026987055.1. GTDB lineage: Bacteria > Bacteroidota > Ignavibacteria > Ignavibacteriales > Melioribacteraceae > JALSNL01. Next base: position 6,586 of record JALSNL010000408.1, read on the forward strand.
TTCTATATCCGTTTTCAGCAAAATCATTAACATGTTTTAGCACGGTCTCCGGTTTAATATTGTTCCCACAAAGTTTTAGAATTACTTGAGGTGCGCCTTTGGTTACTAATAATTCCTCACCATTTCTTTTAATTGTAGATTCTGTTCTTTTACTTACCGGATCAAAAGGTATAAATTTTATTAGTTGGAATTTTAATAAGTCAGTATATTGATTTTGCTCTTTTAGATAGTCAAATATTGGTTTTTCAATCGGATCATTATTCTCTTCCTTGGATGCTAATGCTGCGTAAAGCATTAATTGAGTATTATTGTAGTTTCCAAAAAGTATAGGATCGGCAACGGTCATTTTATTTTTAGTAAGAGTTCCGGTTTTATCTGAACAAAGAATGTCTATACCTGCTAATTCTTCAATTGAAGCTAATCTACTTACTATTGCCTTTTTCTTAGCAAGATTCATTGCTCCAACTGCCATTGTAACTGTAAGAACTGCCGGTAATGCAACAGGAATTGCTGCAACTGTTAAAACCAAGGTAAATCTTAAAATTTCCAGCATGTTTTCACCACGATAAACAGCTGTTAGTAAAATTATGACAGCCATAATTACAGTTAAAAAAATTAAATAATTTCCAACTTTAATAACCATCTTTTGGAAATGACTTTTTTGCTCTTTTTCAGCTTTTGCTACAAGAGAAACTGTTTTACCGAAATATGTATTTAATCCGGTTTTAATAACTACTGCAATCATTTCACCTTGTTTTGCTACTGAGTTAGCATACGCTACGTCAGTTTTATGTTTTGTTACCGGAAGAGATTCACCGGTAAGAGCAGCTTGATCAATTTGAATATATTCACCTTCAATCAATTTAACATCAGCAGGTAAAATTTCACCTATCTTTATCTTTATAATATCACCGGGGACTAATAGTTTTGCATCAATATTTTGGAAAGCTCCGTTTCGCAGTACAGTAGCTGAACGGGCAAGTTTATCTTTAAGTACTTTAAGTGCATTAAGAGCTTTACTTTCTTGCCAAAAATCCATTCCTGCATTTACAAGTAATAAGGCTGTTATAATTCCAAAGTCTTCCCATTTTTGCACAGCTGCCGAAAGTATTGCCGCTACTTCAATCATCCATGGTATTGGTCCCCAAAATCTTCTAAGAATTCTTTGAAGAGTTGTTTCTTCTTTTTCCGGTATTTCATTAGTCCCATATTTTTTTAATCTTTTCTTT
>JALSNL010000409.1 GCA_026987055.1 Melioribacteraceae bacterium
TATGCTTTAGATGCAAAAGCACAAAAATTACCATTGCTTGGAGGCAACCGGGTTTATCACGATTGGCACTATCTTTTAGATAAACTAAATATTTTAGATTATTATTATTTTGCCGGATACTTTTTTATTGCTTTAGCTTTCTTATCCTTTTTAATATCTTTACTTTTACCTATTATTATGAACAAATACAGTACTGAGAAAATCAATTTTAATTTATAAAACAAATATGGAAAATTTATGAAGAAGAAAACACTACTAATGTTTTTTGTGTTACAAACCTTTTTGTTAGCACAAAATTTTAAATTTGTTGCTATGTCCGATAGCAGAGGAAAAAATAACGGAGTAAATGATTCTGTTTTAACTGAAATAGTAAATCATATTATAACTACACAGCCGGATGCAAAATTTATAGTTTTTGCGGGAGACTTGGTAACCGGAACCGAACACGAACCGGAAGTTACTTATAGACAACTTCTACATTGGAAAGAAGTAATGGCACCTATTTATAATAATCCGAATATGATTTGGCCTAAAGTTTGGCCGATTATGGGCAATCATGAATCGCGTAATCGTAAAGACGAAGCGAATTTTAAAAAAGCTTTTCCAAATGTTTACAGCAACGGACCTGATGACGAGAAGGGAATTTCATATTCATTTGATTTCAATAATACACATTTTACCTTTGTTAATACGGATAGATGGTATTACGGAGATCCGAATGATACTACGGATGACAGAAGAGATTGGCATTACATAAAACATATTGATTGGTTGGAAAAAGATCTAAAAGCAGCAAAGGGAAGAGGAATTAAACACATTTTTGTTGTTAGTCACGAAATGATATATCCGACCGGCGGACATTTACATGATGGATTGGCAAATTTAGGAAGAAAATTCAAAGGTGTTGTTGATTCAACAAGAGCATGGTATTTGGATAGAAGACAAAAAGTAATAGATATTTTAAAGAAATATAATGTTGATGCTCATATTTGCGGACATGAACACACTTATGCCAGACAAAAAGTAAACGGAGTTTTTGAAATCATTGCCGGAAGTGCCGGAGCGCATTTGTATTATCCCAACCCAACATATCGTGCGGATGCAGATTCTCATTATGTTTGGGAGGAAATGAGTTATACAGCCGCAATTCCATACTATAAAACATTAAATTATTTTTATGGTCCGGGCGAAAATTCTCAAGCATCTAGAAACTTTGTTACAAAAAGAGCATTCAATTATTCGGTTTTTGATGTTCACGAGGATACCGTTTTTGTAGAAACATATGGTGCATTTCCTAAAAAAGAGGATAGTACCGAAATGGGAACAAAAATTCAACTGATAGATAAATTTATAATTAAAAAGGATTAAAATAAGTTACTTTAAATTAAAAGTATATTTGATTATATTAAAAAATAATTAAAATTATAATAATCAAATGTAAGGAATAATTATGGGGAGTTTTATAGAAGATTTTTTAGGTAATATGGGCCCACAAGTTACAGAACAATTAGCATCAACCTTGGGAATCGGTAAAGAAACATCGGCGGCAATAATACCACAAGTTTTACCAATGATATTAAGCGGACTTAAAAAACAAAAAGATAATTACGGCGGAGAGCCAAGAGTAGAACATATCTTAAATAAATACGGTAGCTCAAGTGTTTTGGATGACATTGCCGGATTATTTTCAACAAAAGCAAAAGATCCGAATCCGGACCCAACACTTGGCGGTTTGCTTGGTAATGCAGGAATTGAAGCAACTAATTTGTTTAGTAAAAATCATGGAGTTGATAGCGGTATTGCATCTAAAATTATACCGATGCTTGCACCTGTTGTTTTGGGTTATTTAACAAAAACAAAAGATAGCGGAGCCGGAGTAAGCGGTATCGCATCCTTATTGGATGCCGATGGTGACGGAAATATATTAGATGATGTAGCAGGATTTTTTGGTATAAGTGGTGCAGCAGGTGATATTGTTGGTGGTTTGTTAGGCGGTTTGTTTGGTGGTAAAAAGTAGGTAATAAAATGCAAAGCGGAATAAGAACGTTTTTATTAATGATGACACTTACTCTGATTTTTATTTGGGTTGGTGGAATGCTTGGCGGAACAACAGGAACTATTATTGCTCTTGTTTTTGCTTTTGGAATGAATTTCTACAGTTATTGGTTTAGTGATAAAGCTGTTCTGAAACGGTATAAAGCCGGAGAGGTTGGTCCTGAACATAGATTATACCAAACAGTAAAAATGTTGGCCGAAAAAGCTGAATTACCAATGCCAAGAGTTTTTGTTACACCGGAAAGAACACCAAATGCGTTTGCAACCGGTAGAAATCCACAGCATGCAGCTGTTGCTGCTTCTCAGGGAATTCTTGAAATACTAAACCAGGACGAATTGGAAGGAGTAATGGCGCATGAATTAACACATGTTAAAAATAGAGATATTTTAACAAGTGCTGTCGCATCTACATTTGCCGGTGCGCTTGCAGCACTTGGAAATTTTGCTAGATTTGGCCGTGGAAATAGAGAAAATCCAATGGCAGGAATTCTTATGATGATTGCTGCACCTTTTGCAGGTATGATTATTAAAATGGGAATTTCCAGAGTTAGAGAATATGCAGCTGATAAAGGTGGGGCGGAGATAAGTGGAAAACCGTTAGCTTTAGCAAGTGCTTTATATAAGTTACAAAATGGAGTTCAACAAATTCCAATGAAAACCGGTAGAGAATCGGATTCTCATATGTTTATTATCAATCCTTTCTTTGGCGGTATGCAAAAATTATTTTCAACACATCCGGCAACCGAAGAACGGATAAAGAGATTGGAAGAAATAGCCGGACAAAAATTGTTTTAACAGTTAATTAAATACATTTCAATATAAAAAGGAGAAAAACTATGGCAAGTACATCTATTAACGCAGGAGCAATTAAGATTATTGAGTTGGTTGGAATTTCTAAAAAAAGCTTTGATGACGCTGTTGCTCAAGCTGTTAAAAAAGCTTCGGAATCAGTAAAAGGAATTACCGGAGTTGAAGTTATTAATCAAAGTGCAAAAGTTTCAAACGGTAAAATTGTTCAATACAGAGCAAATGTTAAATTGGCTTTTGCTGTAAAATAATTACAATAAAACATAATTATTAGAAGTCTTTGAATAACTTACAAATTGTCATTCTGAATCCGCTGTGGCGGATGAAGAATCTCAATGCCACTTAGAATCGAGATATTTCGCTCCGCTCAATATGACAAAATGATGTTTTGCAAAGCCTTCTATTATTAAAACCGCTCAAATTTGTTTGAGCGGTTTTTTTATAACTACACCAAAATTTTCTCATTATTCATGAATCAACGCAATAAAGTAAATAATTCAGTTCTTTTCCAATTTATAGATTATATCTTTAGTTATATTCCACCCACATCCTTATTTAATTAGTTTTAAACTTGACTTGACAAATGTTCTGTTGTATATTTGTCTTGGTTGAATTATTTATTAAGTTAAATATATAATTTGGCCTTATTTAATAAATTGATTAAGGGAGGTATATGAAAAAAATTGAAGCAATAATAAGACCAAGTAAATTAGATGATTTATATACGGAATTGAGAACCTCCGGCTTTTCGGGAATAACTGTAACAGAAGTTCGAGGTTATGGAACACAAAAAGGTCATAAAGAAAAATATAGGGGAACAGAACACAATTTGGATTTTGTTCATAAAGTTAAAGTAGAACTCGTTTGTCCGGACAATAAAATTGAAGAGGCAATTAGAATTATAATTGAAAAAAATAAAACCGGAAAAGTGGGAGATGGAAAAATTTTCGTTGTTCCGGTAGAAACCGCTATAAGAATAAGAACGGAAGAAAGCGGTGAAAGCATTGTATAACAAAAAAAGGAATTTTATATATGTCACATGATGTAGTTAACTCGGTATCAAATAATTTATTTACAATAAATAATTTATGGATGATGATTGCAACCGCATTGGTTTTTATAATGCATTTGGGTTTTGCAACATTAGAAGTTGGATTAACACAATCTAAAAATACAGTTAATATTTTATTTAAAAACTCGGTTATTCCCGCAATTGGTATAATAACATATTCTATTATCGGGTTCGATTTAATGTATCCGGGAAGTGATTTTGCCGGAAAGATTTTTGGTTTTTCCGGGTTTGGAATAGGCACAAATGCAATGGGATTAACTGCAAAATATAATCAGGGTTATACTTATTGGACGGATTTTTTATTCCAAGGAATGTTTGCTGCAACTGCAGCTACAATTGTATCCGGTGCGGTTGCCGAAAGAATAAAACTATCAACCTTCTTAGTGTTTTCTGCAATTTTTGTTGCAATTGCTTATCCGATAACCGGAATGTGGAAATGGGGTGGTGGCTTTTTGGATACTATGGGTTTTTATGATTTTGCAGGTTCTACATTGGTACATTCCGTTGGCGGATGGGCAGCTTTAATGGGTGTTATATTTTTAGGTCCAAGACTTGGAAAATATAAAAAAAATAGAATTAATGCTATTCCGGGCCATAGCATGCCATTGGCTGTTATCGGTGTATTTTTGCTTTGGTTAGGATGGTTTGGTTTTAACGGAGGTTCGGTGCTTTCGGCTGATCCGGCAGAGGTATCTTTGGTTTTGGTTACTACTTCTTTAGCAGCGTCTGCCGGAGCCATTGGAGCAATGCTTACTTCTTGGGTTATATTAAAAACCCCGGATATAACAATGCTTTTAAATGGAATTTTGGCCGGTCTTGTTGGAATTACTGCCGGAGCGGATTTAATGAATCCTGTAGAAGCAATTATGATTGGCTTTATTTCTGGAATCATAGTTGTTGGTTCTGTATTGTTTTTTGATAAAATTAAATTGGATGATCCTGTTGGTGCTCTTTCTGTTCATTTGGTTGTGGGAATTTTTGGCACATTGGCAGTTGGAATATTTGGGGAAAAAGCAGGCATAAATCAATTATGGATTCAATTTAAAGGAGTTTTAGCTGTTGGAGTTTTTATATCAATATTTTCATCGGCCTTATGGTTTATACTCAAAAAATCAATGGGTTTGCGGGTAACAGAAGAAGAAGAATTGGACGGTTTGGATATCGGAGAACATGGAATGGAAGCATATCCGGATTTTGAAAAAGCGGTATAGTAAAAAAATAAAAAAGGAAATAAAAATGATTAGTAAGCTTTTTGCAGTACTTATTATAGCAATTGGTTCTGTTTACGGACAAACAAAGATTTCCGGTAAAACCGACTTTGTAAACAGATATATTTGGCGTGGTGCGGATTTTGGAAACTCATTTAGTGTTCAACCTACTCTGGCGTTTAGTTCGGGCGAATTTGAAGCTGGATTTTGGGGTTCGTATCCTTTTACAAATACTTCCGATGGTAATGAAGAGTTGGATTTCTCGGTTTCATATTCTATAAATTCATTTTCTTTATTAGTAACCGATTATTATTTCCCGAATTCGGGATTGAAATTAGGAAAACTTAAAACGCCGGGTGCACATACATTAGAAGCGGGATTAAGCTATAATGGAACAAAAAACTTTCCTCTTTCATTTTCCGGATTTGTTAATCTCTATAATGATGAAGATAATTCGATGTATTTGGAATTAAACTATTCAACAAATGTTAGTGATGTAAACATAGATTTTTTCCTCGGCGGCGGTAATCATATTTACACAATATCCGGTAAATTTAATTTAATAAACATCGGTATAAAGGCATCAAAGGAAATAAAAATTTCCGATAGTTTTTCTTTACCTGTATTTAGTTCATACATTTTGAATCCAAATACGGAAAAAGATTATCTGGTATTCGGCATTGCTTTCGGATTTTAAGGTTTTCTTTATTTATTTGTATGTTTATTCATTTTTGCCTTAATTATACCAATATTATAGTTCTTTATCCTTATTTTATTATAAAATGGCTTGAGTTTGAATTATTTTTTTTTATTTTATATATCTCACTAAGAAGTTACTTCAATATTATCCGAGGCGGATCCCTCTCAATTGAAGTCTCTTTAATTAAATTCTAACGATCTTAGAATGGTTAAAGAGAATTTTAATTAAAACTTTACACAAAATTATTAAAGGTTTTTTATGCCAAAAGGGAAAAATATACCTAATGATATAGGTATGTATAATCCGGAATTTGAACACGATAGCTGCGGTGTTGGTTTTGTTGCAAATATTGAAGGAATTAAGTCTCATCAAATAGTACAAAACGGAATTGAAGTTTTAGAAAATCTTAAACATAGAGGTGCTGTAGGAGCCGATCCCAAAACCGGAGACGGTGCGGGAATTATGACACAGATACCGGATAAATTTTTGCGAAAAGTTTGTAAGAAAATTCAAATCAATTTGCCTCCGAAAGGAAATTACGGTGTTGGATTGGTGTTTTTGCCTGTAGTTGCAGAAGATAGACATTTTATAGAGAATTTAATTGAAGAAATTATAAATGAAGAAGGACAAATATTCTTAGGATTCAGAGATGTTCCATATAACGATTCGAATATTGGTTATGTTGCAAAATCCGTAATGCCGGTTTTTAAACATTTAATAATCGGTAAAAGCGAACAAACAAAAAAAACATCTTTCGAACAAAAACTTTTAATTATAAGAAAAAAAATAGGAATAAAAATAAGTAAACTGGAAATCAGTCAAAAAAATTACTTTTATATTTGTAGCCTTTCATCAAAAACCTTAATTTATAAAGGACAGCTAATGCCGGAACAACTTAGAGAATTTTTTCCGGATTTAACAGACAAGGATTACAAATCGGCAATTGCATTAGTTCATTCAAGATATTCAACAAATACTTTTCCTACTTGGGCTTTGGCACATCCGTACAGACTTATAGCACACAACGGAGAAATAAATACATTAAAAGGAAATGTAAATTGGTTCAATGTTAGAGAAAAAAATTTTGAAAGCAAAGTATTTGGAAAAAATATAAAAAAAATAATTCCCGTAATTGCACCAAGCAAAAGCGATTCGGCTGCATTCGATAATGTTTTGGAATTACTAATTTCGGCAGGCAGATCATTACCGCATGCTTTAATGATGATGATACCCGAAGCTTTTGTAAATGATAAAAACATTCCAACTTACAAAAAAGATTTTTATCAATATCATTCCTGTTTAATGGAACCATGGGACGGACCTTCTGCAATTTGTTTCTCGGACGGAAGATATATCGGTTCTATTGTAGATAGAAACGGTTTGCGTCCCTTACGTTATTGGGTTACGGAAGATTCTAAAATAATAATGGCTTCGGAAGTTGGTCCGCTTAAAGTTGAACCTGAAAAAATTATAGAAAAAGGTCGCCTTCAACCGGGCAAGTTGTTTTTGGTTGATACAAAACAAAAAAGAATTATTTCCGATGAAGAAATAAAACGCGAAATATGTCATCAAAATGATTATTCCAAATGGGTGAAAAAAAATATTATTGATATAAATAAAATTTCATTAAAACAAATTTCAAAAAAAAATGAAGTAAGCAAAGAAGAACCTTTATATATCAGACAAAAAATATTCGGTTATACTTTGGAAGATATAAAATTTGTTATTAAACCTATTTTGGAAAAAGGTATAGAAGCAACCGGCTCAATGGGCGATGATACACCGTTGGCTGTTTTAAGCAAAAAACCGAAACTATTATTTAATTATTTCAAACAATTATTTGCGCAAGTAACCAATCCGCCTATTGATCCGATTAGAGAAGAAATTGTAATGAGTTCACAAGTTTTATTGGGTAAAGAATTAAATCTTCTTGAAGAA
>JALSNL010000410.1 GCA_026987055.1 Melioribacteraceae bacterium
TTGTTGAAATTGGTGCAGGTAAAGTTTTGCAAGGCTTGATAAAAAGAATAAATCCGAATGTAAAAATAATTGGTATTGACAAATATATAGATCTGCAAAAATTAGTATAGTATGAAATAAGTCAAATTTATTGTAGTAATAAAAATATAACAGTAATTTTCAGCTAAATTTTTACATATATTTAATTGTTGATTACTTACTTAACAAGTGGAAATAAAAAAAAAGAAATATTATATTAAAAGTTCTTAAAAATAAAAAACTTAAAAAATATATGTCAGTAAGAAAAAGCGCTATAGTAACAGGTGGTACAAGAGGTATAGGAAGAGCAATTGTGGAAAGTTTAGCAGATGGAAATCTTCAAAATTTTTCTGCCGATGTATTATTCGTATATAATAGTTGTGAAACATGTGCAAAAGAAATTGAGGAACAATTTAAGAATACGGATGTTAATGTTATAGGAATACAGAGTGATGTTACTTCTTTTGACAAAGCTCAAGAAGTTGTAAATTTAGCTTTGGAAAAGTTTGGTAAGTTAGATATACTAGTAAATAATGCAGGAATAACAAAAGATAACTTATTACTACGTATGAGCGAAAAAGATTTTGATGATGTGATAAATGTAAATTTGAAAAGTGTTTTTAATTATACAAAAGCAGCGTTTAAACCTATGATGAAACAAAGAGGCGGACGCATAGTTAACATTTCGTCTATTGTAGGAATTATTGGTAATGCCGGTCAGTCTAATTATGCCGCATCAAAAGCAGGAATAATCGGATTTACAAAATCTACCGCAAAAGAATTTGCCTCAAGAAATATAACGGTAAATGCAGTTACACCGGGTTTTATTGAAACCGAAATGACTGCTGCATTAAATGAAAAACAAAGAGAAGCATTACTGGTAAATATACCATTAAAAAGAATAGGGCAATCGCAAGATGTAGCCAAACTTGTAAAATTTTTGTGTAGTAGTAATGCTGATTATATAACAGGACAAGTAATTTCCGTTGATGGCGGAATGGTAATGTAATTATTATTAAATAATAACATCGTAAACAAAATAAAGGAGTGATCTATGGATGTTGAAGCAAAAGTAAAAGAAATTATTATGGATAAATTAGGTGTTGAAGAAAATCAAATTACACCGGAAGCCTCTTTTACTAACGATTTAGGTGCTGATTCATTGGATATTGTTGAATTAGTTATGGGTTTTGAATCCGAATTTGATATCTCAATCCCTGATGATGATGCTGAAAAAATTACTACAGTTGGTGATGCTGTAAAATATTTAACTGAATTAAAAGGATAAAAAAAATCTACAACTTATAAGTTGATGAAAAATATTTATAAAACATTCCACAAATAATGTGGAATGTTTTTAATATCTAAAATATGACAAACAAAATACATTTAGGAAAATAAAATGAGTAAAAGACGTGTTGTTGTTACAGGTTTGGGAGCATTAACTCCAATTGGAAATAATTTGGAAGACTATTGGAATGCTCTTTTAGAAGGCAAAAGCGGAGCTGCTACAATAACAAAGTTTGATCCTTCAGGCTTTACTACACAATTTGCTTGTGAAGTTAAAAATTTTAATGCTTCCGACTATATTGATATTAAAGCTCTTAAAAGAATGGATCCGTTTACTCATTATGCTTTGGCTACTGCCCAAATGGCAATGGATGATTCCGGCATTAATTTAGATGAGATAGATAGAGACAGAATGGGCGTTATTTATGGTAGCGGTATTGGCGGGATGAATACGTGGGAAACTCAACATGGCAATTTTATAAAAGGTGGACCAAGAAGAATCAGCCCGTTTTTTATTCCAATGATGATTTCGGATATTGCTGCCGGACATATTTCAATTCGTTTCGGGTTAAAAGGACCTAACTATGCCACAACATCTGCTTGTGCAACTTCTTCTCATGCAATTGCAGATGCTTTTATTATGATTCAAAGAGATTCTGCAGATTTAATGGTTACCGGTGGGACCGAAGCTTCAATTACTCCAATGGCTATAGGAGGTTTTAATTCTGCAAGAGCACTTTCTACGTGGAATGATAGACCGGAAGTTGCTTCAAGACCATTTGATAAAGACAGAAGCGGATTTGTTATGGGTGAAGGTTCCGGTACTTTGGTTTTAGAAGAATTGGAGCATGCTAAAAAAAGAGGTGCAAAAATTTATGGTGAAATAATTGGCGTAGGTTTATCTGCCGATGCTTACCATGTAACGGCACCCGCACCGGAAGGAGAAGGTGCTTTCCGTTCTATGAAGGAAGCAGTTAGAGATGGCGGAATTGAATTAACTGATGTTGATTATATCAATGCACACGGTACCTCAACCTTATTAAATGATAAAAATGAAACAGCTGCAATTAAAAATTTATTTGGTGAACATGCCTATAAAATGAGTATTAGTTCTACAAAATCTATGACCGGACATTTACTTGGTGCTGCCGGAGCAATAGAAAGTATTGCTGCAATACTTGCATTAAAAAATAGCATTGTACCACCAACTATGCATTTGGACGAACCAAGTCCGGAATGTGATCTTGATTATACTCCACATAAACCGGTTAAAAAAGAACTGAAATATGCACTTAGCAATACGTTTGGATTTGGCGGTCACAATGCTTCGTTATTATTTAAAAAATATGAAGAGTAATTTTGTTAAAAAAAATTCTTGATTTTTTTAGGAAAGAAAGTAAAACCAAACCATTTCAAGATTTTGATCCTGCAAAAGTTAATAAACTTTTAGATATGATTGAAAATCTTGTTGGCATTAGACCTAAAGAATCACATTATTTTATTAAAGCACTCACACACCGTTCCTATCTTGAAAAAACAAAAGAACAAATTAAATCTAACGAAAGGCTGGAATTTCTGGGCGATGCAGTACTCGGTAAAATTGTAGCAGAGTATTTATTTCATAAATATCCCAATCAAAATGAAGGATATCTTACCAAAGTAAGATCATCACTGGTTAATAAAGAATCCCTTGAAGAAGTTGGTTATCATTTGGAACTGGATAAATATCTTTTTCTCAATGATAAATATCTTTCTAATGAAAAAAGGAAATTAGGTAATATTGTTGCCGATACAGTAGAAGCATTTATTGCAGCAATTTATTTGGATATGGGTGAAGCAAAAGTTTCCGCTTTTATAAGTGAAAATATAATAAAATATCTTGCTCAAAATGGTTTTTTAGATTACGATAAAAATTTTAAAGGACAATTACTGGAATACTCGCATGCGCATAAATTACCTCCGCCAACTTATACCATCATTGAACAAACCGGTCCGCAACATGATAAAACATTCAAAGTAAAAGTAACTCTTGGTGAAAAATACTTTGGCGAAGGCTCAGGCCCAAACAAAAAAACTGCCGAACAAGAAGCCGCACATCAAGCTTTAAATATGATAGGAAATATATAGTTATTGAACTTTATTTATTTACACACAATTCTAAAGGATTTAATTTCAGTAAAAATTGTTTTTATTTGAGCAAAATCATTTTACGCACTTGTGTATATTTTCCGGCTTTAATTTGATAGAAATATATTCCGCTTGTTAAATTCTTAGCATTAAAAACAATTTTATAATTTCCAGCGTTTTGTAGTTTATCAACTAATGTTGTTATTACATTTCCTAATATATCATAAACTCTTATTATGACATTTGATTTATTAGGGATTGCATATTTTATAGTTGTAGCAGGATTAAACGGGTTAGGGTAATTTTGAGAAAGCATATAATTATTTATATTTTTATTTGGGTCTTTCTCTACAGAAGTTAAAGAATTTACCGAGACCCTGCCGGTTCTTAAATTGCTTCCTTTATATGTTGGCCATTGTGGTAATAATGTTTGTGAAGAATTTTGAAAAATACTATCTTTTAGAATATAATACTTATCAAAATTTGTTCGTAATAATATTAAATTATTATTCGTAATCAATGGAGCATCAAAAAGTTGCTCCGTAAATCCATCCCATGTTTTCTGTGTAGAAACAGAAAATTTAAAATGCCATTTTATCTCACCTTCTTTGTTAAAAACATAAAGTGCATTTTTTTCTGTATTAACATATATCAAACCATTACTGCCAATAGAGGCATTGCCTTCTATATTTGTTTTTGATTTATATTTCCAATTAAGTTCACCATTAGGATTTAATGAATAAAAATTCCCATCTGATGAACCGAAATAAATATTACCAAAATAGTCTATAACCGGAGAAGATTTAATTGCTCCGTCTGTTTGAAATTTCCATAATTCTTTGCCATCCTGTGTGATTTTATATAAAAATCCGTTATTTGCCCCAAAAATAATAGAGCTATCTTTACCTAAAGCAGGAGTCGATTCAATTTCCGAATCAACGGGATATTTCCAATTAAGCGTTCCTGTTGAATTTACCGAATATAAGTTGTTGTTTTTGCATCCGAATATTACATCATTATTTTTGTTTATTATTAACTGAGTAGAAATTTTACTTCCGCAATCAAACTCCCAAAAATTTTCTTTAGGAGTTTGCAGATGTCTGGTTACAACTTTTCCGGTTTTAGTTCCAATATAGATTAAGCTATCATAAGAGTAGGAGGGGGAAATATTAATACTGGTGTTACTGATTTTAGCAAAAGTATTAAGAGAAAAATCCGTTGAATCAGTATTTGAGAATAAAAGAAAAGCCGAGCCATAGTTAAAAAGGAAATTATTTTCATTAATAATACATGATGTTGAAGATTTTTTTGAAAATTTGCTTTTCCATACAACATTAAATAAAGAATCTATTATAACATCATCATTATCATAAAGAGCAAAATCAAAATTAGACAATACAAAAAATCCTTCCTTAAGTTCAGATGGGGGAGTAATATACTCATTTATTTTATCTGAAAAATTATGAGTTATATACCTTGATGAATAAATATTAACTTCCGCAGTATCGTATTGAATATTTCCCCAATTACCTGTTGTCTTTAAAATAAGAGTATTAGTGCCTGTCGGGAAATCATAAGATAGGTCATTTCCTTCACCAATTATTTTATTATTAAGTAGCCATTTAAGTGACAATACTTCTCCAAGAGATGGAACTATTGCAGGTAGTGAAATATTTACTCTAGCGGAACCAATAAAATTAGAATCAACACCGGTATAATTATTTTGTAAACCAACTTTAAATTTTTGATAGAATTGATAATCCTTTGTAATTACGTCACTATCTTCATAGCCGTTTGCAATTCCTATCACTTTGATTGTGGTAGTACTGTCTATCCGAATCGGTTGAGTATAATGAAGAGAGTGGATTGTTGGTGTACTTCCATCTAAAGTGTAATATATATCTGAATTAAAAATATTACTTATAATTTTAACATCTATTGGAGTAGAAAAAATACTATCCTCTGTGTTTATGTTAATATCCTTAGGATATTGTGGATAAAGAATTAAATTTACTTTGGTAGGAGCAAAAACATTCTTTATTATTATATCTGAATTTCCGGTTGAAGCATTTAGAGTTCCACTAAGAATAAATTCATTTTCATTTAATGGAATAGTAGTAACTCCGGTAATCCAATCAGTTGATTTATTCAGCAAAAATTTCTGCCAAACAAATGCACCGTCTTGATTTACTTTGATTAGTAGTGGCCCAATTTCTATATCATTTTTAAAAAATATATAATTTCCTTCTTCTGTTATACATTGGAATTGTGGAGCATGGTAAGAATTGTTTAAAACAAGAGAGTAATCTTTTTCCCATATTGTATTGTGTTCGTTATTGTCTTTTACAATTACTGAATCTTCATATAATACTTTAATAAATATCGAATCATCTATTGAATGTTGAGAACTATATTTGTTTGTGTTGTAAAAATCTTCTTGAATTTTATGTCCGGATGAATCTAAACGTAAAAGATAACTCTTATCGTCAAATCCGAGTTTATATCTAGAGGAGCTACCAACAAAATAGTAGTCACCATTGTCAATTTCGTTTATATAAATACTGCTTGCCGCAACACTGTCGAAAGAATTATACCATAAAGAATCTCCATTCATATTCGTCTTAAATATATTAAGTGGAAAAGCCGGGGAATACTGATAATTAGAAGAAATTGATATTAATATATTATGATTGTTATCAATAAAAATACTACTAGCATCCCATGCATAATTATTCTTAATATTAAAAATTCTGTTCCAGCTTATATTCCCATTTCCCATAAGTTTAACTAATTCAAAAGAAGAACTTGTTCCTCGCTTCAAAATTAAAAATGAATTATCTTTCATTTTTTTAATTTTTTGTCCTTTATCAAATTCTTTTGTCCAAATAATTATTCCATTTCTATCTGTTTTGGTTATTTTTATAGTAGAATAATTGCTATTGTTAGAATCATCTATAAGATAAAAGCCTTCTTCTCCATTTTTAAGTAATCTATTATATTTATTATCATAATATTTTTTAGTCCATAGAGTATCGCCATACAAATCTGTTCTTAAAAGCCATGTGTGAATGTCCTGAAGGGTTAAAAGTGCATATCCATCATCAAGGGAAACTAAATTTCTTGCATGTTCTGTTATATTATTTTCCCCATAGATTTTTTCCCATTGGGAAAACGCAATATTATTGCTTAGTAAAATAATAAATAAGACTAAAATTGATTTTTTCATAGTTTTGTAACCTGGTCAAAAGTTAAAAATAAAATGTTTTATTTACGAGATTTCCTTTAAAAGATGGTTTTTCTTAATCCATGTTTTCAAATTTTGGAAAATATATAACATGTTTTTCTAACGGCTTCAAACATTTATTAATTTTTATAGTGGTCTCATTTATATTCTATCAGCAATATTGGTTTAAGTAGATTTATAAAAATGATTTTTAAGTATTGGTTCAACTATTTTTCAATAGTAATAATTAAATAGAACTTACTAAAAAATGGTTTTAAGTTTTCAGAAATTTATTCGTAATTTTTAAATATTATCTCACTTATTTTAAAACCTACTAAATTATTTCTCAAGTTTCAAATGAATATAAATAAATCAATTGATATGATTTGTACCTTGCCGACAATTTAACTTTTTTATTAAACTGACCCTTTATAAAATATCATTCAAAAAAAATAATATTTATTCGTATTCTCATTCTATTTTCTTAAATTTTCCTATTATAAATTAAAATTTAAACAAGTATTGCAGAGAAAAATTATGAACAATTTCGCTTATCCCGAGAGATTTTTTGAACGGCACATCGGTATCAATAATAATGATATTAAAGAAATGCTAAATGTTATTGGTCTAAATTCATTGGACGAACTTATTGATAAAACAATTCCGCAAAATATAAGGTTGAATAAAGACGTAGAATTGGATTTACCATTAACGGAAATGGAATTACTGGAGGAATTAAAAAGCATTGCATCGAAAAATAAATTGTATAAAAATTTTATAGGACAAGGTTACAATACTACAATTCTTCCTAGCGTAATAAAAAGAAATATATTGGAAAATCCGGGCTGGTACACACAATACACTCCATATCAAGCTGAGATTTCTCAAGGTAGATTGGAAGCGTTATTAAATTTTCAAACTATGGTTTCCGATTTAACCGGTCTGCCTTTGGCAAACGCTTCTTTACTTGACGAAGCAACTGCTGCAGCCGAAGCTATGCACATGGTACATTCCCTAAGAAAAGGTGCTAAGAAAAAA
>JALSNL010000411.1 GCA_026987055.1 Melioribacteraceae bacterium
CTTGAATAGTTTTGTAAATATCACTGAACTTTGTACCGTTTGTCCAACCGGTCAATTTATGAAAATTTCTTGGTTTTGGATTCAAAGCTGCTGCGGCTGCACCATCACCTTTACCTTCGGCACCATGACATGCAGTACAGTTTTTACCAAACAATTCTTTACCTTTACTAATTATATCAGCAGAAGAATTAGTTATAATCGATAAATCAACAGCTGCTTTAACTCCACCCTTTTTAACTTCAACATCAGGTAATTGCCTGGTATATAGTGAATCGGTTAATACAGGAGGAACTTCGTTAAATGTTAAATTTGTTAAATGCTTAACAAAGTAAATGCCTACAATTAAAAATAGAAAAAAGAAATAAGGATAAATCAATCCGAACAATCTAGTTGGAGATTTGATTAATTCTTTAAACTCTAATTCTGTTTCAATTTTTTTATTATCCATAAACTATCTCTTAATTATAATCTAAAATCAATTCCCCGTTGTAATTTCGGGTCACCAATAGGAACTAAATTATTATTTTTTGCTTTTAATACAAATACTAACAGCACTAATCCAAGTCCTAACACCAAAAATCCAAACTCAATCCAACCAAATACTGCACCTTTAGGGCTAAATGTGGGCATAACAATCCAATATAAATCAATGTAATGAGCAATAAGAATCCAAATTGCCATAAACTTCAATTTTGGAGCATTCATTTTAGAACCTTGCGAAACCATTACAAAAAACGGTATAACAAAATGAATGAAAATAATTGCTAAAGAAACAGCAACCCAAGACCCTTCCCATCTGTGAATAAACCAAATGGTTTCTTCGGGTAAATTTGCATACCAAATAAGCATGTACTGACTAAATGCAATGTATGCCCAAAAATTAACGAAGCCAAACATAAATACACCAAAACTGTAGTAGTGATCTGGTACCAATCCTTTTACCAAATTGCCTTTTTCATTTAGATAAACAAGTAAGAAAGTAACACTGGTTATTCCACCTAAAAATATTCCGGCAAAATAATAAACGCCGAACATTGTAGAAAACCAATGTGCTTCAAGGCTCATCATCCAATCAATTGCAGTAAAAGTAAGAGTTATTGCAAATATTGGAATGAAAATAGCAGAAAGTCTAATATTTCTTTTTGTTAATTCCGGGTCACCGGTGGTATCTTGCTTTTTAGAATTGTTAGTAATTAAGTAATAAAAAAGAATCCATACGGCAAAAAAGGCAACTACTCTTATTGTAAAAAACTTAATATTTAAATAAGCTGCTTTCCCCTTTAAGACAGGATCCGACTCAACAGCTTCATGATGCAGCCAATGATAAAGTTCGTGCATATTAAAATAAATTGGAATAGCCACAATTGGAACTATTAATAAAATAGCCGCAAGAAATTCAGCAATTCTTCTAAAAGGAGTACTCCAAACAGCACCACCTAAATATTCTATAGCAACAAGAAATAAAGAACCTAAACCAATACTTATTAAAAACATAAGCAATATAACATTGTTATAAGCACTTCTGGTATGGTCGGTTAAATAAGCTAAGATAACTAGCACAAGCCCTACTGCAGTTAAACCATATGCTAGTTTCTTTAGTAGCGGTGGTAAATCTTTTTTAACGTAATCCACCTTATTCAAAGTTGAACTCATAATAAATCAGACTCCTTAGCATTAAAAGATCTTTGAAGAACACGAATGTAATTTATAACCGCCCATCTCTCTTTTTCCGATAACTGATGAGCATACGATGGCATCACATTTTGACCTTCCATTATTACGTGATAAATTCTGCCATCTGTCCAATTTCTAACTTTATTAGAATGCAATGTTGGTGGTGCGGGAAAGTTTCCGTTTAATCTACTTTTACCATCAGCTAAATAACCATGACAAGGACTGCAATAAATATTAAATTTTGTTTTGCCCAAAGCCAAATTCTCTTCGGTTGGAAGTAAAGGATTAACTAATAACTCAGCAGCTTTATCCGGTTGTCCTTTGAATCTGTAAGGCAAATATCCTCTAGCTACTGTTCCTTTAACAGGTGGTAGCATATCGGAACCATTTTTGAATACTTTTGATGTTTCTTGTGGGATGGATTTCCCTTGCTCGGACATCCAAGAAAACGGAATCATATACAATACTTTATTCATTGTACCGTACACAGAAAGAGATGTAATTGCGGCAACAATTACCAAAAAGCCGATAAATTTTTTATCAAATATTTTCGGTTTGAAACTAATCTCTTCCTCATCAAAATAAATCGGAAGAATTTTTTCTGCTCCCAATTCTTGAAATAAAGCTTCTACCTCATTTTTGTTAAATTTAGGATCGGTAGCTTCTATTAAAATTCCATACTTATCCGATGAAACATTTTTCATATATTCGGTATCATGTACCGGATGGCTGTTATTAGGTAGTTTTAGGAAAAACATAAGCAGAGCAACCACTGTTATAACCGCTCCGAATAAAACCGATAATTCAAACATAATTGGACCAAATCCCGGTAAACCAAAATAAGGTTTTCCTCCAATAACAATCGGGTAATCTACAGCCATCATCCAACCCATCATTGTTACGGCAGTTAATGTTCCGGTTAAACCGAAGACTAAGGTAACCCATCCGATTTTAGATTTTGTTAACTTCATTGCCTTATCCATTCCATGAACCGGATAAGGTGTGTTTACATCAAATTTCTTAAATCCTTTTTCTGCAACTGTTTTAGCAGCGTGAATAATTTTATCCGGTGTATCAAATAAAGCCGAATATGAATAAAGTATTTTTTCGCTCATATTTAATGTTCTCCGTGTGATGGCTGTGAACCATCTACAACACCTTTAACCTCAGCAATAGATATTACAGGTAACGATTTTGTAAATAATAAAACTAAAGTAAAAAACAATCCGAAACTTCCAAGTAATAAAGCTCCATCAACAATTGTCGGTTTAAAATATGCCCAACTTGACGGTAAGAAATCGCGTGATAACGAAGTTACGGTAATAACAAATCTCTCGAACCACATTCCAACATTTACAAAAACTGCAATTACAAACATAATTGGAATTGTTCTTCTAATTTTTTTGAACCAGAATAATTGTGGAATAAATACATTACAAGAAAACATAATCCAATAAGCCCAAGAATAATCTCCAAAAGCTCTGTTAACAAACGTAAACATTTCCGTAGGAACTCCGCTATACCATGCAATAAAGAATTCCATTGTATAAGCATATCCAACCATTGAACCGGTTAATAGAATAATCTTATTCATCTTTTCCAGAGTATCTAAAGTAATTATATGCTCATAATTAAATATTTTTCTAATAAAGATTAAAACATTTTGCACCATTGCAAAACCGGAAAAAACAGCACCGGCAACAAAGTATGGTGGAAATATTGTTGAATGCCAACCCGGTAATTGTGCTACGGCAAAATCAAAACTTACCACGGTATGAACCGAAAGTACAAGTGGAGTAGCCAAACCGGCAAGAATTAAATAAACCATTTCATAATGGCGCCAGTGTCGGTTTGAATGTCTCCATCCCAAACTTGTAATCGAATAAATAATTTTTTTAACTTTGCTTTTAGTTCTATCTCTTAATGAAGCAAAATCCGGTATTAAACCGACATACCAAAAAGTAAAGGATACTGTAAAATAAGTTGATACTGCAAAAACATCCCAAAGTAGAGGGGAATAAAAATTAACCCATAAAGAATGCTGACTTGGATATGGAAGCAAATAAACTGCTGCAACCCAGGGACGTCCGGTATGAATAATCGGAAATATCATTGCTGTTATTACAGCAAAAATCGTCATACCTTCGGCAAACCTTGCAATACCGGTTCTCCATTTTTGCCTAAACAAAAATAGAATTGCTGATATCAATGTTCCTGCATGTCCAATACCAATCCAAAATACAAAATTAACAATCGGCCAAGCCCAGCCAACAGGATTATTATTTCCCCATAGTCCTATACCATAATAAAAAGAATATGCTAGTGCAACAGCACCAATTGTAAGCATTGTTAAAGTTACACCAAGTGCAATGTAATACTTTTTATCAGGTTTAGTATCTAAAGGTTTAGATATTATTTCATCTAACGATCTGAGAGAAGGTTTTCCTTCAATAACAGATAGTTCTTGAGTAAATTCGTTATTACTCACTATACATCCTCCGAATGAGTATTTCTAATTTTTGCTAAATAGGTTACATTAGGAATTATGCCTAATTCTTCTAAAACATGATAACTTAAATTATGTTCTCTGTGTTTGCTAACAATAGCTTCGGAATCATTAGAGTTACCAAATTCAATTGCATTTGCCGGACAAGCCGATTGACAACTTGTTGTTACACCTGACCCGTCAAACTCTTTACCTTCTCTAATGGCATCTTCGCGTGCTTCCATAATATTTTGCACACAGAAAGTACATTTTTCTATTACACCGCGAGATCTTACCGTTACTTCCGGATTATTTACCAATTCAGTTAAGTCATTTTGATAATATTGGTCGCGGAAATGATCGCGGAAATTAAAGAAATTAAATCTTCTTACTTTATATGGACAGTTATTTGCGCAGTAACGTGTACCAACACATCTGTTATAAACCATTTGGTTTAATCCGTCGGGACTATGATTTGTAGCATTAACCGGACAAACATTTTCGCAGGGTGCATTATCGCAATGACTACATAACATTGGTTGAGTACTGACAATCGGTTCTTCCGGTGTACCGCTGTAATATCTGTCTATTCTCAGCCATTGCATTTCCCTTCCAACTTCAACTTGGTCTTTACCAACAACCGGGACATTATTTTCAACATTGCAAGAGGTAATGCATTCGGAACAACCTAGACATTTATTTAAGTCGATTGTCATTGCCCATTTAACATCTTTATATTCATAATTATTGGTAATGCTAAAAACCTCTGCTTTGTTTTCTTCTAAGAATTTTGGATTCTTTGAATATTCTTCAAGAGTACCTTCTTGAATTATATGTCTTTTAAGATGAAGATCTTTTACAAATTCATCATTTAATGAATGGTGTTCTTGTGTTGAAACTAACTTATATGTTGTACCGGTTTTTGAAACAGATACATTATCAAATACAAATTTGTTAGGATTGTTTCCATCTAACAATAAATTAACGTTTGTACCAACTCCATCGGCAACGGTTCCTGCATTGTCTCTTCCGTAACCAAGCTCAATAACAAGTGTATTTTCTGTCATTCCCGGCTGAATAAGAGCCGCAATACTAACTTCCCTTCCGTCCACATTTATTTTAAGAACATCATTATCACTTATTTTTAATTGTTCGGCAGTTTTTGGTGCTATTGCTGCATAATTATCCCAAGTAACTTTCGATACGGGATGAGGAAGTTCTTGCAACCATCCGTTATTTGCATATTGTCCGTGTCCAATAAAATAATTGTCTTGTAAAATCAAAGTAAATCCGCTACCAACTTTATTTGCCAGAGCAAAATCTACTTTGTTAAGCTTAGGATGTGATATTTTTTTATTACTTGTTTTAACCGCACCATCATGTAAAGCAGTAAACCAAAATGTTTTGAAATCAGAAGCAAAATTGCCTTTGGAATAAACATCTTCTTTGAAACTATTCATTAGATATTTATGATAAGTATCGTTATCAACTTTACCATTATTTAACCAACTTAGCAGAATAGTTTCTTTTTGTCTGGTATCAAATAATTCTGAAATAACAGGTTGCTGTAAATTCAAATTTCCATTACGAACCAAATAATCACCCCAAGATTCTAAATTATCATTTAGAGGCAATATATATTTAGTAAGTTTAGTAGTTTCATTATTAACTTCCGAAAGTGTTATTGTTGTCTCAACATTTTTTAACGCATCGGCATATCCTAAGTTAGAAGCTAACTCGTAAACAGGATTTGAATCAAAGTGAATAACAGCACCAACGTTTCCGTTATTCATATTTTTAATTAAATCATTTATTTCATCAACTGATGTTAGGTTACCGTTGTTAACAAAACCTAATGAATAATCGTATAGTGAGGATGCACCCAATACTTCATTCAATAAGTTAACAGCAAGGTGTGTTTCAACCGGTAAATAATCTCCGGCATAAACAACGGCTTTGCCTTTATTGTCAATTAAATCTTTAACAAGAATTTCTAATTTCTTATCATTTAAACCATTATCAGCAGCAAACTTTGATAAGTTATTCTTTTTTATTTGTGTTAAAGTTTCACCGGTTAAAAGATTTTCCGGTAATTTCCCTTTTTCAAGTAATTTATTTAGAATGCTTAAAACTAAATTGTGTTGTTGTTGCGGTTTAAGTCTAAATCTAATATCGGCATTCATTCCTGTTAAAGTCATTCCGGCTTCAAAAGCATATAATCTGCTAATACTTTCTCCATTAACAATATCTCTGCTTTTTGTATAAAGCTTTACATTTTCAATGTTATCACCTTCTTTGCCAAGAAAATCGGATTCCAAAGCAACAATTACTTTTGCTTTATCCCATCTTATTAAAGGTAATAAATCAGAAGAAAAAGATTTATTCCATGCTAGTTTTCTGTTCTCGTTGTTGATTAGCTTAATGGTATAAGTTTTTGTTGTTGGATATTTCTTCTTGAATTGGCTAATAACTTTTTTTGTTGTAGGAGAAGTAACCGGATTTGTAACAAACGCTATTTCTTTCCCTTCATTACTATATTTGGTTAGTTTGGAAATTAAATCCGTATCAACTTTAGACCAAGTAATTTTTTTACCTTCTAAAGTAGGATCTTTTAATCTTTCAGGATCATATAAATTTAAGATACTTGCTTGTCCCCGAGAAGAAACCTTTCCGGCACTGATTGGATCTGCATCATTACCTTCTATTTTTATTGGTCTTCCTTCACGTGTTTTTACTAATATGCTATGTGCTTCCCCGTTATCAACAAAAGTAGAAGCATAATAGTTAGGTTTACCTGGTAAAACATTTTCCGGTCTATCTACGTAAGGAACTATTTCTCCTTTGTCTCTATAATCGGTACAAGCGGTTGCAGCATAAGCTGATGAAGCAGCTAAAATTGCTAAAAATTTTCTTCTGGAAAAAGAATTCATATTTTTTGTATCGAACTCATCTGTAACACCTTCTTTGAATTCGCTAATTTTTTCTTTTAATAGTTCAGGGTCATTTTGATATTCCCTTAAACTTTTCCAGATATTTTTTCCATTAAATTCGGACATATTACAAAAACCTTATTTATTTCTCTTTACGGAATTGGGATGTATCTTAACAAAAACTTTTCTGTTAAGTTTTCTTTTACCTTTGGCAAATAGTTTCATTGGGAAAGATGATAAAAGTAATGCACCTAATGCACCCATAGAAACTTTACTAAAAAAATTTCTTCTATCTATTGTATTTTTCATTTTTTTTAAACTCATTTTAATATAACTCCACTATTAAAATCTATCTATGGCAAGCAGAACAATTTGTTGGACCTTTTTTTACATTAGCTAAATAAGGGAGTTGTTTTTCCGGTTCCCTATGGCATTCCAAACATGCTGTCATTGTCCAGCCCCTCATTTGTTCAACCCTTTCCATATCGGCAATATTACCATGACATGTTTCACATCTGAT
>JALSNL010000412.1 GCA_026987055.1 Melioribacteraceae bacterium
TAACATTAAGAGATTTGGAACATAATGTATCGTTTGTATGAGTATCTTTTAATTTAACCACAGCACCAATATCTCCGGCTTGCAGTTTTGCAACTTCGGTTCTGTTTTGACCGTTTAACACATAAATTTGTCCCATTCTTTCCGTTTTATTTCTTTCGGGATTATACAAATCCATTCCTGCTGTAATTGTACCGGAATAAACTTTGAAAACAGAAAGTTCACCGAGATGAGCTTCGGACATTGATTTGAACACCAGCAAAGCCGGTTCTCCTGCAGGATCACATTTGATTTCAACTTCTTCGTCAGAATCGGCTTTTTTTGCAATAGCCGGTTTTCTTTCGTTAGGTGCAGGTAAGTATTCCACAACAAAATCAAGGAAATCAAAAAGACCGGCTCCTTTTTCTGCAGACACGGCAAATAACGGAATAACCATTCTTTCTCTTATTGCATTTTTTAAACCTCTTCCCAAATCCTCGCTATTTAATGTTCCTTCTTCAAAGAATTTATCCATTAAATCTTCCGTTGATTCGGCAATTTTTTCAATTAACTCTTCATGTAATTTTTCTGCTTTTTCTTTTAATTCTTCGGGTATTTCTTCTTCTTTTACTTTCTTTGATGCAGGTTCAAGGAAAGTATATTTTTTCATTTTTATAACATCAATTATGGAATTAAAATTAGGTCCTTCTTGACATGGAAAACTTACTACAGCAATATCATGACTTAATCTATCTTTAGCCATTTCAACAGTTTGGTCAAAATTGGAATGCTCGTTATCAATTTTATTAACCATTATCGCAGCAGGCAATTCAAGTTTTTTAACATATTCCCAACCGGATTCCGTACCTACTTCAACACCTTCGGCTGCTTTTAATACTGCAATAGCAGTATCGGCTACATGTAAACTTGCTTTTTTTGCACCAAGGAAATCAGAATATCCGGGTGTATCTAATAAGTTTACTTTTGTTTTTTTCCATACGAAATGCAGCGGGGTTGCTGCTATTGATATTTGTCTTTCAATTTCATTTTTATTAAAATCTGATGTTGTATTACCTTCTGCAATTGTACCAATTCTATTTATTTCACCGGCAGAAAAGAGAAGAAATTCGGAAATAGTTGTTTTACCACTACCACCGTGACCAATTAATGCAATATTCCTAATTGCATCGGGAGAAAATTCACTCAAGATACCTCCGCTTATTTAATTTGCAAGTTATATCACTAGTTATTTAAGTTTACTCCAAAATGCTGCAACCCCTTTACTAATGGCAGTTAGATTACTAACTAAATCTGCAACCGGATTGCGATTATAATTACCGGAACCACTATTTTTAAATGAAAACATTGAAACCGTGTTTTTTACATTTTGGATTGATTCACTAATATCGAACACACGTTTTTCTGTTTCATCACTTATTTTAACTGCTTTTTCTGTTACAATTGATATGTTTTCCAAAATAGGAGCTAATTTTTCGTTCAGTAAGCTCAAATCTTTTTGAACATAATCCAACGTAACATTTATTTTTTTAATTGATATTATTAAATAAATAAATAAAACTATTGCAACTATTATAAGTATGAGCAGAAATATATCTATGATAGTCATAGTTTATGCTTTTCTTTCGGTTTTATAAGTATCAACACCTGCTTTAATTGCTGATTTTAATTTATCGCTTTCTTTTGATAATTTTCCTTTACTGTTTTCAGCCAAATCTTTTGATTTATTTTTGGCTTCTTCCAATATTTTTTCTGCTTCGGCAAGTAAATTATCAACTTTTTCTTTAGCCTCGGAAATTAATTTTTCCGATTTTCTTTTACCGTCGTTGATTAAATCATTTGCTTTACCGCGTGCTTGTTCAATGTAATCTTCGGTATTGCCTAAAATATCATCCGATTTATCCTTTAAATCTCTACGTAATTCACTGCCTGCTTTCGGAGCATAAAGTAAACCAACCATTGAACCGATTAAAGCACCGGTAAATAATCCAACTATAAGTCCTCTGTTCATTCCACTATCGTCAGACATTTTTTCCTCCGTTTTATTTTTATGTTTAATTAATGTATTATACTAAGTGATTCAAAGAAAATCAAGCAACAATTTAGCCTTTTCTTATTTCATAATTTCAATATTGGAAAAATCTTTATGTTTTTTTCTTTGATATAAAATTAAAGTAATTACACCTACAAGTACGGAAAACCATAATGTAACCATCCTAATTAAAACTGTAATTGCTACCGAATCTCCTTTAGCTATTCCTTTGTTTACCAAAAAAAATGTTAATGTACCTTCGGTAAATCCTAATCCGCCCGGAAACATACTGAAAGAACCTACAATAATAGCAAAAGCATAAGCAAAACTTGCCCAAATAAATGAAATATTATTTATAAAATTACTGAGAATTATATAAAATCCAAAGAATTCAATAATCCACATTATAAAACTTAACAGAATCATTTTTATTAAGTGAGATATTTTCAATAGTTCTTTTGAGCCGTCATATAAATTTTGAAATGTATCAATGTATTTTTGCATTATTCTAAAAGAAGCCAAGTATTTAATGATTGCATTTCCAAATTTATGATTACTTATTAGATAGATAAGAATTGCAAAACTTAAAATTAATATTACTAAACTTATACTATTGTGCTTATAAATTAATGCTCCAGCCAATGCTAAAATTATAACCGAAATAATATCGGTCATTCTTTCGGCAAAAATAATAGGTGCGGTTTTACTTATAGGTTCGCCGGAAATTTCTTTTACCAAATAAGATTTTAATAATTCTCCCCACTTACCCGGCGTAACACTCATTGCCAAACCGGAAAAAAATATCATAAAAGAATCTTTTGTTGAAATATTTACTTTGAGTATTCTTAGATAATAATGCCATTTTAAAAATCTTAAAAGAAAATTAAAGAGCATAATTAAAAGAAGAAGCGGAATTAAAAGAAGCGGAAAATTTTTAATGGAATTAATTATTGAGTTAAAATCAGAATAAAACGTTAAGACAATTAAAATTATGAAAGCAAAAGCTAATGAAATGAAGATATTTTTTTTGAGTTGATGTCCCAAGTTAAAGTCAAATTATTTTTTTAAGTTCTTCATAAATTTTCGATGCAGGAAAACCGAGTACATTATAATAACATCCGTTTATACTTTTTACAAATACCGCTCCAAAATCATCTTGAATACCATAGGCTCCTGCTTTATCCATTGGGCTGCCGGTTTTAATGTAATCTTTTATTTCTTTCAAATCCAATTTACGAAAAATAACTTTTGTTTTTGAATAACCAACTATTTGTTTATTTAAATTTTTGTTAACTAAAGCAAAACCTGTATAAACAAAATGGCTTCTGTTACTTAATTTTAAAAGAATATTTTGGGCATCTGCTTTATTTTTCGGCTTTCCAATAATTTCTTTATCAAGTACTACAATTGTATCGGCAGTAATTATTATTCCGTTTTTAACTTTTTCTTTTGCAGCAATTGCCTTTTCCAAAGCTAATCTTTTTACATTTTGTAATGGTGTTTCATTAGGATTTAACACTTCCTCAGTTTCAACGTTTAATGTTCGAAATTTAACTCCAAGCATTTTTAACATATCCCTTCTTCTGGGAGATTTTGAAGCTAAAAATATCGGATACTTTGAAGTAATCATCAAATAGAAATGGTATTTTTGGATGTGAGTATTTAAGAATTATCTAAATAATGCTTTAATGCTTCCCCAAGTTCTTTTAACACTGGAAACTCCGTCGTGACTAACAAAAGTGTACATAGGTTCTGATTTCTTTCCATCGATATCAACTATTACCAAACCGTATGCATAAAAAGAACTGTTTGCTTTGTAAGCACTTTTATCATAAAAAACGTAGCTGGAATTACTGCCCTTGGCTGAAACCGTTGCGATTGGTGCTAAATTATCTTTATCCGGACCTCTTAAAATTTCGTATTCTTTTACATTTTGTTCGTCGGTAGATTGCCAGCTAAGTGTAATGCTTTCTCCGTCACTATCGGCAACAAAGAATTGAATAAACGCACTACCCAAACTGATGGATAAAAATGCAATAGCCCAGATGAAAATTGTGTTTTTTAATTTCATGACAACCAAAAATAATGTAAAATTGCTTTCAAAGCAAGAAAAAAATATTCTATTTTTGTTACTGTAAAACAACTTACAATATCTGTTATTATATTTTACTTGATGCTTTTACTTTTGTATTATTTCTACTTATAAGATGCGATAACTACATATAAAAATTACGTAACTAATTCCTGGTTTTCATACACATCAAAAAGTTACTTTGTAATGTTGCAGGGATAGTTCAAATTTTGGCAAGGAACACTTTTCTTTTCAAAGTCTCATGATTATGTAGTTTTAAATAGATTATTACATTGTAAAGTTTCTCAAGATAATTTAAAGTTATAGTATCTAAATATTTAGTAAAATAAACTTATTGCTTAATATCTTGACTTTGTTATAAAATATTCTCAATTTTGTTGAATATTTTTGAAGTATTATCAAATTGGAGTTTTCTATGCGCAAATTTAATATTTGTACCCTTCTGTTCTTAGCAATTTTTTCCTTTAATCTTAATGCCCAAACCTTTGATGGAGAATGGACGGCTGATTACGTTACTCCTGATGATGCATTTTCTTCTAATAGTACCGGTCAAAGAGTAATGTCCGTAGGTGCTTTTGAAAATAATTCTTTTGTTGCATTAGTTAGAAGGAGCAGTGCTAAAGATTATTATCTGGTTGGATATAAAAATGCCAATCATGATAGTGGTAGGTTAGGTAATTATCCATATAGCCCGGATAGTCTTCAAACCAAATGGATAAATTTTTTCGATCAAGCTTTTTTACATGAAGCAAAAGATTTAGCTACTTCAGGTTCACTTTTTTATGTAGCAAATAATGATGTCGATCATAATATTTTGATGTTTGAAATTAAAAGTGACAGTATATACACTTTTCCTAAAAGATTAAAAACAAAAACTCCAAACGATCTTTGGGCAATTGATGTAGATGGAGCTGAAAATGTTTTTGTTACTACCGGCGGAGATTCATCTACAGCAGGTAAAGTACTTGTTTATAATTCTGCCAATTGGAAATCGGATGGCAAAACCGGTGATTTATTACAAGAAATTACAATGCCTGATCCGGGAACATTAAGAGGTGTTGCTGTCAATAAAGATGGAACAGTACTGTATGTATCTAATTGGCTAAATAATAAAGTTTATTGCTTTTTAGGCTCTCCAGCTGACGGATATTCTTTATATAACGGTTTTAATTTAGATGCAGATTCTACTTTTGAATATACAATCGGCTCGGAAACCAAATCAGGTAGAGTTGGTCCTTGGGGTTTACAATTTATGAATACAAAAAATATTTTATTGGTTACTTATGATACTGATTACGGTCACGAAGGAAGATACCAATTCGGAAGAGTTTATTTTGCAAACCCGAATACCGGTGAGATTCTTGATACATTAGATGTAGCCGAATGGAATTTTCAACAAGCCGGTCAATATGATAATCCCGATACCAACGGAACAGCTTCCGGTTATACTTCTGTTTTTAATGTTGATTATGATGATAACTTCAATTTGTATTCAACCTCTTATTATGGTTGGGCTGTTGATAAATGGAAATATTCTTCGGAACTTCCTACAATAAACATAACAATAACCGATGTGGAAAAACTCAGTGAAAATATTCCAAATAAATTTAATCTTAAACAAAATTTTCCTAATCCCTTTAATCCAAGTACTACAATACAATATTCAATACCAAAAGTAAAGACGTTGCATGCAACTTCTCAACAAACAACATCTCAGAACGTAAAATTAAAAATTTACGATATACTTGGTAATGAAGTTGCTACATTGGTAAACCAAAAACAGTCCCCAGGAAATTATAAAATAACTTTTGATGCTTCATTGTTGTCATCCGGAACTTATTTCTATACTTTGGAACTTGGAAATAATTCAATTACAAAAAAAATGGTTCTACTTAAATAAATTTTACTAACTAACTATTACACAACTAACAAGGAGGAAACATGAGAAAATTAAAAACAACTATTCTCATTTTAACAACCCTACTGATGTCTGCCCAGCTATTTGCACAGACAGACGTATTTGTAAGACAAGCAGTAATTGCTGCACCCGAAATAGAAAACGGAGGATTTGGCCACATAGTTGCAGGGGTTGATCTTGACGGCGACGGTAAAAAAGAAATTTATGCCGTAAATGACGACTGGTATGATTCGGATGGACACGAAATGATTCCAACAATATACAAGTATGAATTTAATGGTCTTACTTGGGATTCCGTATGGAGTGCAGAATTAGACATTGATGCACAAAATACATGGCCAACATTACACGTTGGTGATTGGGATAAAGATGGTAAGCAAGAAATAATTTGGACACCTATAAATAATTTCTCAAACACCGAAACTAATCCTGCCCGTGTTGTTGTATTTGAAGCTGCCGGTGACGGAACTGACGCAATGGGAGTTTTAGATGGTGGCAAATATCGTCCGAATGCTGAATGGACCATTGTTTCCGAAACAAGCTCCAAACAAGAAATGCGTCCATTCGCTTCCGACTTTGTTGATGTTGACGGAGACGGAACAGACGAATATATTTTTACCGATAGAAAAGGTTATCTAAACTTCGGTGTTGTTTCCGTTGATGATATTCCTGATAATGGTGATGGCTCGGAACATTGGACACTTGAAGTTAGCGGATTGGATACTTTGAACGTTGAAGGACCCGACACAATGGCTACATTTATGGGTGCAGGTTCTTACAAAGATTTAGCTGTTATTGGCAATGAAATTTTTATTTTTGATACAAACGGAGATATAGTTCGGGTTAAATACGATAACAATAAATGGAATTATCTACCTGTTCAAAGAGGTAAATTACCTAAATGGCAGGTAATGAGAACCGCTCAAGCATTTGACCTAAATGGAGATTCCAAAAAGGAAATTTTAATTGCCAATTATTATTGGTCAGGTGATCAAGGACAAGTTTTCTTAGTTCAAGAAGATGCAGATTCTGTTGTAGTTACACAAATTGCCGATCTTAAATCAATAGGTCAAAAAAGATTTACAGGTGGAGCTCATGGTGATATTGATAACGATGGTAATATGGACATTATTTTTGGAACAAGAGGCAACGGTGCTCTTGTAAGATTAGAATATAATGGCGGAGATATTACTCAATCTTCAAGCTATGATAACTCGGTAATTGATAGTGAAATTTTAGAAAAAACTGCACAAATTGATTTAGTTAGAATAGCAAACATGGATGACGACGACAATTTGGAAATTGTTTATACCGGTATTCCCAGAGGTCTTGGTGCTACAGACAAAAAGAATCCGATTGTTATATTAGATTATATGCAAATTCCGCAAACAGTTACTCCTATTGCTGATGTTAGAGTTGATGCCGATTCAAACTTTGCACCGGATAACGACGGTCAATCATTTTCCGTTATGGGAGTTGTTTCTTCTATAAACTTCACAGCAACTTCTAACAGATTCAGCTACTATGTTCAAGATGCTACCGGTGGAATTAACATTACCAAAGGTGGTGA
>JALSNL010000413.1 GCA_026987055.1 Melioribacteraceae bacterium
ACAAACAACATATATTGGTGCTTCAATAATTGGACTAGGAACAATTCCGTTTGTGTTAAAATTAAAGAAGTAACTTTTGAAAATTTTAAATAATTAAGTATAAAAGTATGTAAAAAATAGTTCCGGCAATTCTTACAATTTTAAAACATCCTGCTGCAAGTAAAAGTTAATTTGTAAGCGGTACATATCACTTCATATTTTCAAGGTTTAATTTACAATTCAAAAGCAAAAATTAATCACAAAGAAGTCAATATACCACATGGTAGCATTTTATGTTGTTGCAATTTTCACAATTCCACGTAACAAAAGATATTTTTGAAAACATGTTGTATTATTATTTTTTATTTACTTTAATTTTACTACAAATTTGCTGTGGTTTATCTTTACATAAAAATTCTTACAACTAAAATGAATAATATAATGTGGTTTTCTAAAATAAAAATCCTTACTATAAACTAATAATTTTTTATTTCTTTTAATTTAAGTGAATTTTTATGGGAGCAATTGTTTACTGGGCTTTAATTCGTATTGCAATATTATTGCCGTTACTTTGGATTGCTTTGGATTATATTGAGTATAAATATTGGTGGGCTTTGTTTTCATTAGCAATATATGGAATAATTATTCAACCTATTATAATCCAATATAAATTATTTAAGGAACAAAACTCTCAAGTAATTTCCAACTCCCTTTGTTCCACTTGTAAGCATTTTGACGAAACAGCTGTTTTATGTCTTAAATATGATGAACATCCTTCTAAGGATATTATACCTTGTGAAGGAACAGATTGGCAACCGAAATAAAAATATTTTATTTTTTCTAAAGTAAATATCCAACTATTGCTTCTATAAAATAATACGCCATTATACCGGTAAGAACAACTTTTAAAAGAATAACCAGCAAACTAAAAGCGAAAGAAACCAGCCCAATTTTAATAGCTTCTATTTGTGGTTTTCCTGAAAGCAATTCTCCTATAATAGCACCAAAAAGTAAACCCAAAATCATTCCTAACGGAGGAAAAAAGATAATGCCAATAATCATTCCGATTATTGCCCCCCAAATTCCAAGTTTAGAGGCATTATAAATTTTAGCTCCAACAAGTGGCAATATATAATCCAATAAATAAACTACAAGTGTAACTATGCCTAGATAAACAAGAAATTCATTATTAAAAATTGTTGGTTTAACAAATTTTAAAAGTAATAATGATAAATATCCTAATGGAGGACCAGGTAATGCCGGAACAACACAACCAATAAATCCAACTACTAATAAAATTATACCTATTATTATTGTTATTAGAAAAATAAAATCCATATTATAAAAATTTATTTATTCAAATAGTTTTAAAAATAAACACTTAAAATATACTATAAGTTTTAACTTTTTTTACTAAATTTAATATTACAAAATATGACAATTAAAAAACGGAGGTTATAAATGTCCTTAACTATGAAATACGGACCTGTAATAGAGCTTTGCAATAGATTCAATATGAAAGATGCAGAAGTTGCAGAAAGAGAAGAAGGTTATTTAAAAATTTATGGTATTGTTAATACGCAATATGAAAAAAATAAAATATGGGATAAAATAAAAGAAATTGGTGGCGATAACCCTACTGATATTAAAGCGGATATTAGAACAGAAGCTAAAGATTATTATCACATACATAAAGTAGAAAGTGGAGATACTCTTGGTAAAATAGCAAAAGAATATCTTGGTGCTGCCGGAAAATATATGGAAATTTTTAATATCAATAAAGATCAGCTTTCAAATCCGGACCTAATTAAAGTTGGACAAGAATTAAAAATTCCATTTCCTGAATAGAATAATAATTAAGAAAAATTTAAAAATTATTTTTTGCCGTTCCATATTGGAACGGCATTTTATTTATATTTACCATCATGATAACACTTAATACACACGAAGAATATACAAATTTTATAAAGAGTAACGACGGTGCTTTGGTTTATTTTAGTACACCGCAATGTAATGTTTGTAAAATATTAAAACCTAAAATAATTGATTTTATAAAATCCGAATTTCCAAAAATTAATTTAGGTTATATCAATACTCTTGAAGTTAAAGAAGCGGCAGCTCAAAATAGTATTTTTTCCGTTCCAACTATTTTAGTATTTTTGGATGGAAAGGAATTCTTAAGGAAATCCAGGAATATTAATATAGCTGAATTTAGAGAAGAATTAAATAGACCTTATTCTATGTTTTTTGAATAAAAATAATTAGTTAAGTATTACCCTTAATATATTTTAACTATCTTTATAGCAAAGAAATCTTTTTACAACAGTAAAATCATAAAAATGAAAAAATCAATAACAGATCCTACAGTAAAATTTTTTATTGTTGTTATTGGCTTGGTAGTTCTTTTTGGCGTACTTAAGGAACTGCAACATATTATTGTTCCTCTCATTATTGCTTACTTGTTAGTATTTGTTTTTGAACCGTTAAATACTTTTCTAAATAAAAAAAAAATACCTAAAAGTATAACTACAATAATTGATTTGCTAATTATTCTTGGTTTCTTTTGGGGGCTTTCCAGATTTATAATAGATTCTTTCAGTCGATTAGGTCAAGAACTTCCTTTTTATGAACAAAAACTTAATAATATTGTTCAAAATACAGCTGTATCTTTTGGAATTACCGACAAAATGTTCCGTGATTTTAATATTACCAATATTCTTAAACAAATAGATTATGGTGGTATTGCCAGTGGTTTGTTTTCATCTACTTTATCATTATTTTCTGCCGGTTTTTTTATTTTATTCTTTTTTATCTTTGTAAGCAGTAGCCACGTTCGTATTATCGAAGCAATAAAAAAACGTTACATCAGAAGACAAACAGAAATTTCTTTGGAAGATATCGAAAAAAACCTAATTACGGATCAAAAGAAAAATGAAAAAATAGATAAAATTAAAAATGAACGAAAGAAAAAGATTGAAAAAACCTTTAAAGATATTACCGAACAAGTTCAAAGATACATTGCCACAAAGTTTTTGATAAGCTTAGTTACAGCTATTTTAATTGGTATTGTTTTATGGATATTTAATGTTGATTTTTTAATTGTTTGGGCTGTCCTTACATTCTTCCTAAACTTTATTCCTAATATAGGCTCTATAATAGCAATTATATTACCAACTTTAATGACACTTATACAATATGAATCCGTTGGTTATACTTTATTAGTTGCCGGTATTCTAACTGTTATTCAAAATTTAATTGGAAATATTTTAGAACCTAAAGTACTTGGGAACAAACTTGGTCTTAATCCGTTGATAATTTTATTATCATTGTTGTTATGGGGATATGTTTGGGGAATAGCCGGAATGTTTTTGTCAGTACCGCTTACTGCAGTCGTTAAAATTATTATCTCAAATTCAGAATCAAGCAACTTGCAGTTTATGAGTGACTTGATGGAAAGTTAATTTTATTTATTCTCACTTTACCAATAAAAAAATCATTATTTTTAAGAAGTCTTTGAACGCTCTGCTCAATATTACAAAATGATATTTTGCTCTATAAAAATTCTATGAACAAAGCCTTCTTTAATTAAAACTAAACAAAAACCATAAAGAGAGTATTATGTTAACATTTAAAAAATTTAAGTTTCTATCTTTAATATTTTTTTCTTTATTATTATTTCTGTCCCAAAACAGTTGTAAATCCAAACAAGATGAAATAAAACAATCATTAGCAGGTTCAATAAAACCCGTTAGTGAAACTCAAATTGATTCTTTCAGCATTACCATTTCAAATGGCGGTGGTTTTACCGGACTTAAAAACGGTTACACATTTAACTCTTCCGGCATTGTAAAGCGTTGGAGACAAATTTCTCTTGTAAAAGACACAACTATTTGGAAAGTAAAAACAGACGGCATTAAAGCAAATCAATTTAGAACTCAACTTGTAAACAGCGGTATATTAAATAAAAAATATAAAGGTACCGGCAACATTACATTTGTTTTAACTTATAAAGTACCTGATACAACATATATTTGGACATGGGACGGAGCAAACGGCGGAAAGAAAGCTCCTATCGAAATAAGGGATTGGTTTAACAAAATAACTGATTTTATTATTTCCGCAAGACCGAAGAAATAAATTTTATTCTAAATAACTACCGGAGTAAAAATGAAAATTAAAAATATATTATCTATACTCTTAACCATTATAATATTCTCTTACCCCATTTCCGCTCAAAATCGGATAGATAAAACTCAAATTAAAGGATGGGGAAAAAAACTTCATATAGCTAAAAGTAGCAAAAGAATAATAACAAAAAAGCAACTTGTAAATGCAAGTAAAAAGATAAATACTCTTATTGATAATAACGGACTAAGAAAAAAAACTACTTCTTCCAATTCTTTTCTTGAAATGTTAATAAACAAAAACAAACCATATTTACTTTACGGTAATAAAAAATATAGTAAGTTAAAAATAAATTGGTCGCAAAAAAGAAAAACCCCTACATATATTTCAAACTTTTCTAAAAATTTACAACTAGCTAAAACTAAAAATATTTCAGCCGAAGAAAATGCTATTTCGTTTATTGAAGAAAACAAAAAACTATTTCTTTTGGAAAATCCTAAAAAGGAATTAATTGTAAAAGAAGTTTTAAAAGATAAGCTTGGGAAAACTCATGTAAAATTTAATCAACAATATAAGAATATTCCTTTATGGGGAAGCGAAATAGTTGTTCATTCGGATTTAGCCGGAAATATTTATTCAATAAATTCACAGTATTCACGAACTCCTATCAACCTAAGCTTTAATAAGCAGCTCAGTAAAGAAAAAGCAATTGCTATTACTAAAAATAATTTAGTAAAATTAACTACGCTTACTAAGTTAAATAAAAAAATAAAATCAATGCTAAATTATACCGGACCTAAAGCAAAGAAATATATTTGGACAGACGAAGATAATAATAGTCATTTAGTTTGGCATGTTGAAATTAGACCAAATCTTCGTGATGATTGGTATTATTTTATTGATGCAAAAACAGGTAAAATCTTACAATCATACAATGCTACAAATTTTGATGGTCCTTTAACTGCTTCGGCTACAGATCTTAATGGAATAACCAGGAATATAAATGTTTATAGCAGTAATGGTACCGATTATATGATTGATGCTTCCAGAGATATGTGGCAAACCGGACAAACAAATATTTTAGATGATCCGAAAGGTGCTGTTTTAACAATTGATGCCCATAATAAAGATTTAACAAACGACACAAAACTTTTTCATGTAACTACAACAACGGCAAACTGGAACGATCCGGTTTCCGTTTCAGCACATTATAATGCCGGTGTTGTTTACGAATACTATAAAAATATTCATGGAAGAAATGCCATAGATAATAAAGGCAGTACTATTTTATCCGTTATACATGTAACGGATAATGGTGAAGCAATGGATAATGCTTATTGGAACGGTGCTTTCATGATTTACGGAGATGGGAATCAAGCATTCAAACCTTTAGCCGGGGCATTAGATGTTTCCGGTCATGAAATGACTCATGGAGTTATACAACATACAGTAGCCCTGGAATACAAATATCAGTCAGGTGCATTGAATGAATCTTTAGCCGATGTCTTTGGTGCTATGGTGGATAAAGAAGATTGGTTGTTAGGCGAAGATGTAACTAAAACTTCTTATATAGCAACAGGTGCTTTACGAAATATGCTGGACCCTCATAATGGCGGTACAAGTTTAAATGATGTTGGTTGGCAACCGGCAAATATGAATGAATTTTTAGATTTAACTATTAACCAAGATAACGGTGGCGTACATATCAATAGCGGAATACCAAATAGAGCTTGCGCTTTAATTGGTGAAGCAATAGGGAAAGATAAAACAGAAAAAATTTATTATCGTGTTCTTGATGCAAGATACTTAAACAGCCAATCTCAATTTATTGATATGCGTTTAGCTCTTATCCGTTCGGCAACTGATTTGTATGGTGAAAATTCAACCGAAGTTAATGCTATTAAACAAGCTTTTGATACTGTTGGAATTTTGGACGGTTCCGGAACTAAACCACCGGATGATATTCCTGCTGTAGAAGGCGATGAGTGGATTGCTGCAATTAATGCCGAAGAAAATGATAACAGTCTTTTTTTAATTCGTCCGGTAATTAATAATGACAATGATTTAAAACAATTAACCCCGACACAAGTTTTTACTGAAACAGGAAACCCAATAACTGTTTCCGATGATGGCGAACTAATTTTATTTATTGATAATCATAATCATATTAGAGCAATTAGATCTAATGGTACTCAAGAAACGGTTATTACAACTGATAGTGTTTGGAAATCCATAGCACTTTCTCCGGACGGAAATAAACTTGCGGCTACAACATACTGGGAAGACGGTTTAATATATATTTTTGATTTGGTAAATTCCAATAATAGCAAGTCGGTTAAACTTTATACCCCAACAACACAAGATGGTATAAAGGATAGTGTAGTAAAATATGCAGACGCACTTGATTGGGATTTATCAAGTAAATTTTTAGTATATGATTCTTTTAATAAAATTCCTCAAGCATCCGGCAGCGATATAGAATTCTGGAATGTAAATATTTTAGATACGGAAAATGAAAAAATCTACTCAATTTTCCCCCCGCAAGGTGAAGGGATTAGTTTGGGAAATCCTTCCTTCGGGCAAACCAATGATAATTATCTTGTAATAGAAAAAATCGATTTTAATAATGCTGTAGATACAATATTTGCAGTTGATTTATTTAGCGGCGATGTTGGTTTTATTGAAGCAAACGGTTCTTCAATAGGATTTCCAAGGTACTCTCCAAATGATAAACGTATTGTTTTCCAAAGACTTGATGGAAACAATAAAGCAAATTTACGTCAAATAGAACTAGCTGATAATAAGATTTCTTCAAGTAATTCATCTTATAGTTATGTTAGCGGTGGACAATTACCAACTTGGTTTGCTATTGGAACAAGACCGGTTAGTGTAGAAAATAGCCGGGACAAAATAACCAATAATTTTTTATTATATCAAAATTACCCGAATCCCTTTAATCCAACTACCACAATAAAATATACAATACCGTATGTAAAAGCGTTGCATACAACGTCTCAACATGTACAATTAAAGGTTTATAACATACTTGGTAAAGAAATTGCTACACTTGTAAATGAAGTAAAACAACCTGGGAATTATAAAGTTAATTTTGATGCTTCAAATCTAACTAGTGGAATATATATATATCAGTTAACTTCAGGGGGGAACACACAAATAAGAAAAATGGTACTTCTTAAATAGTATCAAATGACTATAACTAATAAAACATAAGAAATAATAAGTTACAAGATTTAATAAAAATCATCTAAATTCTATCTTCTATAAATTTAACTTGTAGTTTCACGTTTTGTTGAAAACAAATTTACATATTGTTGCAAAAGGCCGTAAAACATCTTTTAACCGGCAGCTTAG